>JAHWJR010000193.1 GCA_019348335.1 Actinomycetota bacterium | reverse complement strand
TCCGCCGCCGGCCACCCCCAGGCCCCGGCGCTGGCCGATGGTGACGAGCTCGACGGCAGGGACGCGGCCGACCTCGGCACCAGTTCGGTCGACCACCCGTCCCGGCGTCAGGTCCAGGCGCTCGCCGAGGAACGAGGCCCGCCCCGCAGCGGCGGTCACGAAGCACACGTCCTGGCTGTCGGGCTTGTCAGCAGTGCGCAGTCCGAGGGCGGCGGCCCGCCGGCGCACCTCGGCCTTGGCCAGATGGCCCACGGGCAGCAGGGTCCGGGCCAGCTGGCGCTGGCCGAGCATGTGCAGCACGTAGCTCTGGTCCTTGGCGGCGTCCCGCCCACGGCGGAGTCGCCACGCCGTCCCGTCGTGATCGACGCGGGCGTGGTGGCCGGTGGCGAGGGCGTCGAAGCCCAAGGCGTGGGCCCGCCGCAGCAGGCGGTCGAACTTGAGCGAACGGTTGCACTCCACGCAAGGGTTGGGGGTGCGGCCGGCGGCGTGCTCGGCCACGTAGGGCGACACCACCGAGGTCTCGAAGTCGTCGGCGAAGGAGAAGACGAAGTGATCGATCCCGAGCTGCTGGGCCACTCGGCGGGCGTCGTCGACGTCGGCCACCGAGCAGCAGCCGGTGTCGGAGGCACCGCCCCACAGCTTCATGGTGCAGCCGGTGACGCCGTGACCTGCTTCCAGGAGCAGGGCGGCGGCCACCGAGGAGTCGACGCCGCCGCTCATGGCGACGAGGACGTTCACGCCGTGCGTCTCGGTGCCGGCGGAGCTGTGACCCAGGTACCGGTGGCCGAGCGCTCGCGGAGCTGGGCCACCGCGGCGGGGATCGCCCGCAGGGCGTGGTCGACGTCGGCGTCGGTCGTGGTCCAGCCCAGCGACAGCCGCAGCGAGCCGGCGGCCAGCTGGCGGGGCACCCCCATGGCGGCCAGCACGTGCGAGGGCTCCAACGCTCCGCTGGCGCACGACGAGGCGGCGGTGGCGCAGATGCCCTCCCGGTCGAGCAGCACCAGCAGGGCCTCGCTCTCGATGCCCTCGATCAGCAGAGAGCAGGTGCCGGCCACCTTGGTCGACCGGCTGCCGGATTCGGTGCAGTCGGGGACGGCCGACAGCAGCCCGTTCGCCAGCCGGTCGCGCAGGCGCCCGACCCGCTCCACGGTGGCGGCCCGCTGGGCCACGGTGGCGCGCATGGCGGCGGCCATGCCGACGATGCCGGCGACGTTGTGGGTGCCGCTGCGGCGCTCGCGCTCCTGGCCCCCGCCTCGGAGGAGCGGCTCCAGGGCGGTGCCTTCGCGCACCAGCAGGGCGCCCACGCCCTGGGGGCCGCCGAACTTGTGGGCGCTGACCGCCACCAGATCGGCGGGACGAGCCACCGTGGCCACGTCGAGCCACGGGAACGCCTGGACGGCGTCGGTGTGCAGCGCCGCCGCCGGCGCCCGCCGGCGGACGAGCTCGGCCACCCGGTCGAGGGGCTGGATGGTCCCCACCTCGTTGTTGACGGCCATGACCGACACCACGCTGACCTCGTCGTCGAGGGCGGCGTCCAGCGCGTCGAGATCGACGGTCCCGTCCGGGTGCACCGCCACGACCCGGCCCCCGAGGGCCAGCACCGGGTTGAGCACGGCGTGGTGCTCGACGGCGGCGCACACCGGCCGTCCGCCACGAACGGCCGTGACCCCGGTGACGGCCATGTTGTCGGCCTCGGTGCCGCCGCCGGTGAGCACCACCTCGCGGGGGTCTCCGCCGAGCGACTCGGCCACCACCTCGCGAGCCTCCTCGACGGCCTGGCGGGTGGCCCGGGCCAGGGCGTGGCCGCCGGACGGGTTGCCCCAGCGCTGACCGAGGAACGGCAGCATGGCCTCGGTGCACTCCGGGCGCATGGGGGCGGTGGCAGCGTGGTCGAGGTAGGTCACCATCGTGGCCGAGGGTACCGGCGCCACCGTCCGCCGTTTCGGCGCCGGCACCGGCGGGCACGCCTCCGGCATGGCTGACTCGGAGAACGTCAAGGACAAGGCTGCCGACCGCGGCGGGAAGCTCGACGACAAGTACGAGAACGCCGTTGCCGGCGCTGCCGAAAAGCTGGACAAGCCCACGGAGAAGCTCACCCAGCTCGGCCGGCGGCTCACGGGCATGGAAGAGGACTCCGACAAGTAGCCACGATCCGGCACGACGCCACTGCCCCCGGCGGGGCGTGATAGCCAGGAGCGGGTGGAGGGCTTCGACGCCTCGACCTACGGCGAGCGCTTCGCCGACGTCTACGACGACTGGTACGGCGACGTCTCCGACTTGGAGGGCACGGTCGGCACCGTGGCACGCCTGGCCGAGGACGGGCCCGTCCTCGAGCTGGGCGTCGGCACGGGGCGACTGGCCCTCCCGCTGACGGCCCGGGGCCTGGAGGTCCACGGGATCGACTCCTCACCTGCCATGGTCGAGCGCCTGCGGGCCAAGCCGGGGGGCGGGAGCCTGCCCGTGGTCGTCGGTGACTTCGCCGACGTGGCCGTCGAGGTACCCGGCGGCTTCGCCGTGGTGCTCGTCGCCTACAACACGCTGTTCAACCTCGGGTCGGGTGCCGCCCAGCGCCGGTGCTTCACCAACGTCGCCCAGCGCCTGCGCCCCGGCGGCGCCTTCGTGGTGGAGGCCTTCGTCCCGGCCCCGCCCGGCGCCGGCCCCGACGCCGCCGTCACCCCCTCGGTCGTGGAGGCTGACCGGGTGGTGCTCCAGGTCACCCGGCGAGACCCCGAGACCCAGACGGTCGACGGCTCGGTGGTGTCCATTACCGAGCACGGCATCCGCCTCCGGCCCTGGCACATCCGCTACGCCTCGCCAAACGAGCTGGACGCCATGGCCGGCGCCGCCGGCTTGTCGCTGGCGGAGCGGTGGTCCGGTTGGCGGGGCGAGCCCTACGACGCCGGCAGCGACCGCCACGTGAGCGTCTACCGCCGCCCGACCGCCGGGTAGACCACGGGCGTGCCTCCCCGAGCTCGCCAACCCAGCTTGGCCTCGTCACTGATCCCCGACGAGCCCACCCTCACCGACCTGATCGGCGCCGCCGCCGGGTGCCAAGCCTGCGACCTGTGGGAGAGAGCCACCCAGACGGTGTTCGGCGAAGGCTCCGAGGACGCCGAGATCATGCTGGTGGGTGAGCAGCCAGGTGACCGGGAGGACCGGGAGGGCGAGCCCTTCGTCGGCCCCGCCGGCCGGGTCCTCGACGAGGGACTGGAAGCCGCCGGCATCGACCGCCGTGACGCCTACGTGACCAACGTGGTGAAGCACTTCAAGTGGACGCCGCGTGGCAAGGTGCGGCTCCACCAGAAGCCGAACGCCGCCGAGCAGGCCGCCTGCCGGCCGTGGCTCGAGGCCGAGGTGCGCACCGTGGCACCCCGAGTGCTCGTCGCCCTGGGTGCCACGGCGGCCAAGTCCCTGCTGGGCAGCGGTTTCCGGGTCACCAAGGACCGCGGCCGCTTCGTCGAGTCACCCCTGGCGCCACACGTGTTGGCCACCGTCCATCCCTCGTCGATCCTGCGCACCGACGACGGCGACGAGCGCCGGGCCGCCATGCAGGGCTTCGTCGACGACCTCACCGTGGCCGCCGGCGTCCTCCGGTGAGCATCCGGGTGACCACGACCATCGACGCACCGCCCGAGAAGGTCTGGTCCCACCTCGCCGACGTGGGTTCCCACGTCGACTGGATGCTCGACGCCGAGGCCATCAGGTTCACCTCGCCGCAACGGCAGGGCGTGGGCACCACCTTCGACTGCGACACCCGTGTGGGGCCGTTCCGGTTGACCGACCGGATGGAGGTCACCGAGTGGGACGAGGGCCGGGTCATGGGCGTTCGCCACGCCGGACTGGTGAGAGGCGAGGGGCGCTTCACCCTGGCGCCGGCCGACGGTGGCCACCACACCCGCTTCACCTGGGAGGAGCGGCTGTCGTTCCCGTGGTCGCTGACTGGGCCCGTCCTGGCGGCGATCTGGCGCCGGAACCTCCGCCGCCTGAAGCGCAGCGTCGAGCAGGGCGGCTGAGGTCGCCCCGTCGTCGTTCGGGTCAGGCCGGGTGCATCCTCAGG
>JAHWJR010000037.1:7119-13896 GCA_019348335.1 Actinomycetota bacterium | reverse complement strand
GCGCAGAGCTCGGCGTGGCTGCCCACCTCGACGATGCGCCCGCCGTCGACCACGGCGATGCGGTCGGCCCGCATGGCGGTGGCCAACCGGTGGGCGATGAGGATCGAGGTGCGCCCTTGGAGCACGGCGTCGAGGGCACGTTCGACGATCGCCTCGGAGCGCAGGTCGAGGCTCGAGGTGGCCTCGTCGAGGACCAGGACGCGGGGCCGGGCCACGAAGGCCCGGGCCAGGGCCAGGAGTTGGCGCTGGCCCGACGACAACGAGCTGCCCCGCTCGTGCACCGGGGTGTCGAGTCCCTGGGGGAGCCGTTCCACCAGCTCGTCGATGCCGAGCGCCCGGCACGCCTCGAGCAGCTCCTCCGAGGTGGCGTCGGGCCGGCCGAAGGCGATGTTGTCCCGGACCGAGCCGGCGAAGAGGAAGGGCTCCTGGGGGACCACGCCCAGCTGGCGGCGCAGTGACGCCAGCGTGACCTGGCGCAGGTCGTGGCCGTCGAGCACCACCCGACCCTCGTCCGGGTCGTAGAAGCGGCTGATCAGCTTGGCGATGGTCGACTTGCCCGAACCGGTCGGGCCCACGAGCGCCACGGTCTCGCCCGGGTGCACGGTCAGGTCGACGTCGTGCAGCACCGAGGTCCCGGGCGTGTAGGCGAAGCTCACGCCCTCGAGTCGGACCTCACCGGACACCGGCGGGAGGTCGACGGCGTCGGGCGATTCCGCCACCGCCGGCTCGGTGGCCAGCAGCTCCCGCAGCTTCGCCGTCGCCGCCTGGCCCGCCTGGTAGGTCGTGTACAGGTGGACCAGCTGCTGGATGGGGGCGAAGAAGGTGGTGAGGAACAGCAGGAAGGCGGTCAGCTCGCCCACGGTCAGCTCGCCCCGCAGCACCCGCTGGCCTCCCACGAGGAGCAGGACGGCCTGGCCGGCCACGGCGATGAGCTCGGCGCCCGGGCCGTAGACGGCGCTCACGTGGCCGGTGTAGACGTTGGCGTCGAGGTACTGCTCGAGGACCCGGCGGTGCTGCTCCACGTTGTGGTGCTGGCGGTTGTGGGCGGTCACCAGGCGGATCCCGGCCAGGCTCTCCTGGAGGTCGCTGAGCACGTCGGAGATGCGCTGGCGGACGGCGCCGTAGCCGCGATCGGAGGTGGTCCGGAACCACAGCGTGGCGGCGGCCATGGCGGGGACGACCACGGCGAGGGTGACCATGGCGAGGAAGGGGTCGTAGCTGAACAGCACCGCGGTCACCACCACCACGGTCAGCGCCTGGACGACCATGTTGACCAGGCCGTCGTGGAACAGGGCGGCGAGGGCGTCGATGTCGCTGGTCATGCGGGTGAGGACCCGGCCCGCCTTCTCGTCGGTGAACCAGCCCAGCGACAGGCGTTGCAGGTGGCTGAAGACCCGCACCCGCAAGGTGAGCATCAGGCGCTCGCCGACCCGGCCGGTCCAGGCGATGCGCGCCGCGCCGGTGGCGGCGTTCAGCGCCACCGCCACCAGGTACGCCACCGCGGTGGCGACCAGCACGCCGAGGTCCCTGCCACCGATGCCCTCGTCGATGCCGATCTGGGTGAGGACGGGCCCGACCAGGCCGGCGCCGGTCTCCACCACCACCAGCAGGAAGGCGCCGAGCAGCGGCAGCCAGTGAGGGGCGAGGAAGCGCCGGAGGGTGAACGGGTGGCGCTCGGCCTCGGGCGTGGTGGGCGAGAACGACACGTCGGCCTCGTCGACGCCGATGTCGGGCTCCTCGGCCACCAGGCGGTCGTAGCGCTCTCGCAGCTCGGACGGGACGCCGGCGAAGGGCAGTCCGGTGTCGTCCGCCCGGAACCCGCCGCGGTGCCCGTGGCCGCCGTGGGAGCCGCCGATCATCATCGGGCCGGTCCTCCCGCTGCCGCCGGCTCCTGCGACTCGTCGGCTCCCACCGCGGCCAGCACCTGGCCGTAGCGGGGCTCGCGGGCCAACAGCTCGTGGTGCGTGCCCTCGGCCACCGCCCGGCCCTCGTCGAGCAGCACCACCCGGTCGGCCAGCGCGATCGTCGACAGCCGGTGGGCGATGACGAGCGTGGTGCGACCCCTCATGAGGGCCTGCACGGCGGTGTGGATCTCCTCCTCCCGCTCGGCGTCGACGGCGCTGGTGGCGTCGTCGAGCACGAGCACGGCGGGGTCGACCAGCAGGGTGCGGGCGATGGCGACTCGCTGGCGCTGACCGCCGGAGAGGGTGTAGCCCCGCTCGCCGACCACGGTGTCGTACCCCTCGGGGAGGGCGGCGATGAAGTCGGCGGCGCCGGCAGCGGTGGCGGCGCGGTGCACGTCGTCGAGCGTGGCGTCGGGCCGTCCGTAGGCGATGTTGGCGAACAGGGTGTCGGAGAACAGGAACGGCTCGTCGATGACCACTCCCACCGCCGTGCGCAGGCTGGCCAGGGTCACCTCCCGCACGTCGTGCCCGTCGACCAGGACGGCACCGCCGTCGACGTCGTAGAAGCGGGTGAGGAGGCGGGCCACGCTCGACTTCCCGGTCCCCGTGCGCCCGACCAGGGCCACCGTCTCCCCCGGAGCCAGGTGGAGGCTGAGGCCCCGCAGCACCGGCTCGGAGGTGGCGGGATAGGTGAACCACACGTCCCGCAGCTCGACCTCGCCGCGGGGCCGGACCAGATCGACCGCACCCGGGGCGTCGACGATGTCGGGCTCGGTGTCGAGCACCTCGAAGATGCGCTGGGCCGAGGCCGCCGCCCGCTGGCTCAGCATGAGCAGGAACCCCAGGCTGCGGAAGGGTGCCTGGAGCATGACCACGTAGGAGCTGAACAGGATCAGGTCGCCCACCGTGACCTGCCCCTCGATGGCCAGGTACCCGCCGTAGAGCAGCACCAGGGCCAGGCCCACCCGGGGCAGGTTCTCCATCAGCGGGGCGTAGCGGGCGCGGGCGTCGAACTGGCGCACGCCGGCCCAGTGCAGCCGCCGGGCCGCCCGCTCGAGCAGGGCGATCTGGCGGCGCTCGGCGGCGAAGGCCTTGACGATGCGCGTCCCGGTCACGCTCTCGTCGACCACCGTGGCCACCTCGGCGAGACGGGCCTGCACCACCCAGCTGAGGGGGAACAGCTCCTGGCGCAGGCGGGTGCCGAGGAGGTAGACGCCGGGGAGGGGGGCGACGGCCACGAGGGTGAGGCCGACGTGGACCTGCACCATGAGCACCAGCGCCAGGGCGAAGCTGCCGGCGGTGACCAGCAGCGCCGGCGCGTAGGCGAGGTACATCTGCACCGACCGCACGTCGGAGTTGGCACGGGAGATCAGCTGCCCGCTCTGCACCCGGTCGTAGAACGAGAACGAGAGCCGGGTCAGGTGCTCGTACAGCAGGCGCCGCAGGTCGTACTCGAGGTGGTAGGCCACCCGGAACAGCCCGGAGCGGGCCACGAAGCCCAGGGCGGCACGCACCACGCCGAGGGCCAGCACCGCCCACACGAACGGCATCAGGGAGGCGCCGGGGACGGGGTTGGTGGGCGTGGGCAGGGCGGTGTCGATGGCGTCTCTGAGCACCACCGGGATGGCCAGCGTGGCCAGGACCCCGGCGCCCGAGGCGACCAGGGCGGCGACGAACAGCCGCCGGCGGGCGCCGAGCAGCGGGAGGACCCGCCGCACCCAGCCCCGGTTGCGATCCGGGTCCAGCCCCCGGGCCGGCGCCCGGCGGTCGGACGGTTCGGGGCGCACATGGTGAGGGTACCGAGCGATCTTTCGCTCCCTCTGCTGTCGCGGCCCTCGTCCCGGTAGCCTGAGCAGCGGTCGCTCGGGAGGTCGAAGTCCCCATCGAGACTGCTCTCGGCCTCTTGGCCGTCGTCCTGCTCGTCCTCACCAACGCCTACTTCGTCGTGGCCGAGTTCGCCCTGGTCGCTGTCGACCGCCAGCGGATCGAGGTCCTGGCCGAGGCGGGGGACCGCCGTGCCCGTCGGGCGCTCGCCCTGCTGCGGCGACTGTCGTTCAACCTGTCCGGGTGCCAGCTGGGGATCACCATCAGCTCCCTGGTGCTGGGCTTCATCGCCGAGCCCACCATCGCCCGGGTGCTCGAGCCCGCGCTGGCACCCGTGCCCGACGCCTGGCGATCGGCAGTGGCCATCGGCCTCGCCCTCGCGCTGGCCACCGTCACCCAGATGATCGTGGGCGAGCTCGTGCCCAAGGGGGCGGCCATCGCCCTTCCCGTCCGCAGCATCCTGGCGCTGGCCGGGTCCTTTCGGATCTACGCCCTGGTGTTCGGCCCCGTCATCCGCTTCTTGAACGGTGCTGCCGACTGGGTCGTCCACCGACTCGGTATCGATCCGCAGGAGGAGCTGCGCCAGGTCCGCTCGCTCGAGGAGCTGGAGGGGCTCGTGCACTCCTCCCGCCGGGAGGGCACCCTCGACGTCGAGGCCTACCAGTTGCTCACCCGCACCATCCGCTTCGGCCACAAGAGCGCGGCCGACGCCCTGGTGCCCCGCATGGCGGTCACCGCCCTGCCCCGGGACGCCACCGTCGCCGACCTCAGCCGGCTGGCGGTGGAGAGCGGCCATTCCCGCTTCCCCGTGGTGGGGGAGGGCCTCGACGACGTGGTCGGCGTCGCCTACGCCAAGGACGTCCTGCGCTTCCCCGTCGAGGAGCGCGAACGCACGTCGGTGACCAGCGTGGTGCGGCCACCGCTGATCATCCCCGAGGGCCGCGACCTCGAGTCGCTGCTCGGGGAGATGCGGGCCCAAGCCACCCAGCTGGCGGTGGTGGCCGACGAGTACGGCGGCGTGGCGGGCATCGTCACCCTCGAGGACCTGCTCGAGGAGATCGTGGGCGAGATCGAGGACGAGCACGACCCGATCTCGCCCGGGCTGACCTCGGCGCTGCCCCCGGGCACGTTCGTCCTCGACGGTGGGCTCCACCCCGACGAGGTGGCGGACATCACCGGCCTCGAGGTGCCCGAAGGGCCCTACGAGACGCTGGCCGGCTTCCTGCTGGACCGGCTCGGCCATCTGCCCGAGGCCGGGGAGCAGGTCGAGTACGAGGGCTGGTGCCTCGAGGTCCTGGAGATGGACCGGCGGCGGATCGCCTCGGTTCGCGTGGTCGCTCCCGCCGGCGACGACCAGGCGGAGCACTCGTGATCTCCGGACTGCTCGTCGGCCTGCTCCTCCTGGTCGCCAACGCCTTCTTCGTGGCCGTCGAGTTCGCCCTGGTCGCCGTACGCCGGACGCGGGTCGAACAGCTGGCCGGCACGGGGAACGCACGAGCCCGGGCCGCCGAGCGCTCGATCAAGGAGCTCTCGTTCATGCTCTCCGCCTCCCAGCTGGGCATCACCATGGCTTCGCTGGGGCTGGGCTTCGTGGCCGAGCCGGCGCTGGCCAAGCTGCTCGAGGGGCCGCTGGCCGCCCTGGGCATGCCCGCCGCCGCCTCCCACACCCTTGCCTTCGTGGTCGCCCTGACGGTGGTGGTCTTCTTGCACATGGTGCTCGGGGAGATGGTCCCGAAGAACATCGCCATCGCCGATCCCGAGCGCAGCGCCCTGTGGCTGGCCTTCCCGCTGCGGGCCTTCACCTCCGTGTTCCGGCCGTTGATCGTCCTGCTCAACCGCTCGGCCAACGCCGGCCTGCGACTGCTGGGGGTGGAGCCCCGCGACGAGCTGGTGGCCGCCCACACCGCCGACGAGATCGCCGCCATGTTGGCCGTGTCCCGCGACGAGGGCCTCCTCCAGGACGTCGAGCACCAGTTGATGACCGGTGCGCTGGGCTTCGCCGGTCGCCTGGTCTCCACCGTCATGGTGCCGCGGGACCGGATCGTGGCGGTCAGCGCCGGGGCCACCGCCGACCAGGTGGAACGGGTGGTGGTGGACAGCGGCCACTCCCGCCTCCCCGTGTTCGGGCGCGATCTCGACGACGTGCTCGGCTTCGTCCACGCCAAGGACCTGCTCGATCTGGCCCCGGCCGCCCACCGCCGGCCGCTGCCCGGCCGCCTGGTGCGCCGCATGCTGGTGGTGCCCGAGGACCGCACTCTGCAACAGCTGCTCCTGGCCATGCGCCGCGCCCGCCTGCACTTCGCGCTGGTCGTGACCGCCGAGGGTCGCACGGCCGGTCTGGTCACCATCGAGGACGTGCTGGAGGAGCTGGTGGGTGACATCAGGGACGAGCACGATCGGGCGGCGGCGGAGCGGGCGTCGGGCTGAACCGCGGTTGCCACCCGGGGCGCGCCGGGGCGCCGCTTTCATTACGGAATGGTGACGCCTAACCTCTCTTCGTGTTCCGCCGGGCGCTCGCCGCCACCGTTCTCGTTTCGGTGATGATCCTCTCGGGTGCCCCTGCCGGCGCCGAGGAGGAGTTCGACGCGGCCCGGCGCGAGGCCAACCAGGTCGCCGCCGAGCTGGCCGACGCCCAGACCCGGATGGCGGAGCTCGAGGTGGAGATCGCCTCGCTCGAGGCCCGGGCGGCCGAGGGCTCGGCCCGGATGGCGGAGCTCGAACGCATCGTGCAGGACCAGGCGGTCGAGCAGTTCATGCGCAACACCTCACCGCCCTTGCCCGTCTTGATCGACGACGACTTGAACCAGCTCGCCCGGGCCAACGCCCTGGCCCGCTTCGTGACCCTGGACACCCAGGCGGCGGTCGACGACTACCGCAAGACCGGCGAGGACCTGCAGGCCACGCGGAGCTCACTGGAAGCCAAGCAGGAGGAGGCCGGGGCGGCGGTCGCCGAGTTCCGGCGACGGGCCGAGCAGGCCAATGCCGAGCTGGCCCGCCTGCAACGGCTCGAGGAGGAGCGGCGGGCTCGCGAGGAGGCCGACCGGCGGGC
>JAHWJR010000037.1:5264-7019 GCA_019348335.1 Actinomycetota bacterium | reverse complement strand
GCCTGCAACGGCTCGAGGAGGAGCGGCGGGCTCGCGAGGAGGCCGACCGGCGGGCTCGCCAGGAGGCGGAGCGCAAGGAGCGGGAGGACGCCGAGCGACGGGCGGCCGACGAGGCCCGTGGTCCGGCGCCGGACCGGACGGGGAACACCCCGACCAGCCGGCGCCCCAGCCAGGTGGCCAGCGCCGCCGCGCCCCGGCCGTCTCCCCGCCCGACGGCGCCGCCGCCCGCGCCCAGGCCGGCGCCCGCGCCCGCGCCCGCGCCCAGGCCTGCGCCCGCGCCCAGGCCTGCGCCCGCGCCCGCGCCCGCACCTGCGCCGGCGCCGAGCAGTAGCTGGGTGTGCCCGGTGCAGGGGCCGAGGGCGTTCAGCAACGACTGGGGCCAGCCTCGCTCCGGCGGCCGGCGCCACCAGGGCAACGACATCCTCAGCCCCCGGGGCACGCCCGTGGTGGCCAGCGTCAGCGGCACCGTGCGGGGCCACAACTCGAGCCTGGGGGGGATCTCGTACTACCTCAAGGGCGACGACGGCAACACCTACTTCGGCACCCACCTCGACTCGCTGAGCGGGGCCAGCGGCAGGGTGGCGCAGGGAGCCGTGCTCGGCACCGTCGGCGACTCCGGCAACGCCCGCGGCGGTCCCACCCACCTGCACTTCGAGATCCATCCCGGTGGGGGCGCGCCGGTGAACCCGTACCCGACGCTCAGCCAGCACTGCTGACCCTCGCCTCCTCGCCGGCGGCGACGAGCTAACCGGCGGCGATGAGCACCAGCCCGACGAGGGCGAGCCCGAGCCCCCCCACCTGCAGTCGCCCCAGGCGCTCGCCGAGCACGGTCCGGGCCAACACGCTGGTGGCCGCCGGGTAGAGCGACGCCAGCACGGCGACGAGCGAGAGCAGTCCCCGGCGGGCGGCCAGCAGGAACAACACGTTGGCGGCCATGTCGAGCAGCCCTGCTCCGGCCACCGCGGCCCCGCTCCCCGGCGCCAATCGCAGCGGCGGGCGCATGGCCAGGACCGCCACCGCCAGGACGGCCAGCGAGGCGACCCGGGCGGCCACCAGGGGGGAGAGCCCGGCTCCGGCCCCGGTGCCGGCGAGGAGGATGAACAACACCCCGAAGGCGGCGCCGGCGCCGATGGCGAGGCCCAGGGGACCGCGGGAGCGCTGCGCCACCGCCGCAGCAGCGCCCGGCGGCGCCCCCCCGGCGACCAGCGCCACCGCCACCAGCGCCACGACGACCCCCACCAGGGAGACGACCGCTGGCCGCTCGCCGCTGCCCAGGCCCCAGGCCAGCGGCAGGACGGCCGCGCCCACCGCGGTGATGGGGGCGATCACCCCCATGGACCCGCTGGACAGCGCCTGATAGAGCAGGCCCACGCCGAGGAGGCCGATCACGCCGGCGGCGGCACCGAGCGCCAGGTCTCGGGGTGCGGGCGTGGCGTCGGTGACGACCGCCGACGCGGCGGCGAGCACCACCAGGCCCCAGACCTGGGAGAGGGCCACCACCGCGAAGGTCGGGTTACGGCGGGTGGCCAGCCCACCGAGGAAATCGGCGGTGCCGTAGACGACGGCGACGGCGAGACCGAGGGCGAGCGCCACCCCGGGAGTATCGCCGGGGACTGCCGGCGAGCAGGCGCGGCGCCACCTGGGATCAGGAGATCGAGGTCACCTTCCGGGGCCGCTGCCCCGACTGCGCCTGACGCCGGCTGGCCCCTCAGGCGCCCACGGCGTGGAAGCCGCCGTCGACGTGGACGATCTCTC
>JAHWJR010000037.1:0-5164 GCA_019348335.1 Actinomycetota bacterium | reverse complement strand
CCCTCAGGCGCCCACGGCGTGGAAGCCGCCGTCGACGTGGACGATCTCTCCGGTGGTGGCCGGGAACCAGTCGGACAGCAGGGCGACGCACGAGCGGGCCACCGGCTCGGCGTCGGCGACGTCCCAACCCAGCGGGGCCCGCTCGGTCCACACCTTCTCGAAGGTGTCGAAGCCGGGGATCGACTTGCCGGCCATGGTGCGGATGGGCCCGGCGGCCACCAGGTTGACCCGGATGCCCTGGCTGCCGAGGTCCCGTGCCAGGTAGCGGCTCGTCGACTCGAACGCCGCCTTGGCCACGCCCATCCAGTCGTAGGCGGGCCAGGCCACGCTGGCGTCGAAGTCGAGCCCCACGACACTGCTTCCCCGGGTCAGCAGGGGGAGCACCGCTTCGGTGAGCGCCTTGAGCGAGTAGGCCGAAACCTGCAGGGCCACCGACACGTCGTCCCAGCCGGCGGTGAACATGCCGGAGCCGAGGCAGGCCTTGGGGGCGAAACCGATGGCATGGACCACGCCGTCGACCCGGCCCCAGCCCAGCTCCTCCAGCGACGGGGCCAGGGCGGAGAGATGATCGGCGTCGCTCACGTCGAGCTCGAGCACCGGCGGAGCGCCCGGAAGCTTGCGGGCGGTGCGCCGGGTGAGCGGCAGGCCCCGGCCGGCGCCGGTCAGCACCAGCTCGGCCCCCTGCTCGGCGGCCCGGGCGGCCACGGCGTAGGCGATGGACGCGTCGGTCAGCACTCCGGTGACCAGGACCCGCTTGCCTTCCAGGAGCATGCCGCCTCCGAGCGATCGAACTCGGCCGCACCTTAGCGGCCCCGTCCCGACCCTCCGGGGTGCCATCGCCGGCCGGCGCATTAGGCTGCCCGGGTGCGCATCGCCGTTCTCGGAGGGACAGGTCCGGCCGGGCGTGCCCTGGCCGCTCGTCTCGCCTCGGTGGGCTACGAGGTGGTGGTCGGCTCCCGGTCGAAGTCACGTGCCCTCGAAGTTCGTGACGACCTCCTCCGGCGCTGGCCCGATCACGATCTGCTCATCGACGGCGCCGAGAACGAGCAGGCGGCCGAGGCCGACCTCGTGGTCATCGCCACGCCGTGGGAGGCCGCCGCCACCACCGCCGCGTCGGTGGAGGGCCAGCTGCGCGGCAAGCCGGTGGTGTCCATGGCCAACGCCCTGGCCAAGGTGGGCAACGAGTTCCAGCCCCTCGTCCCGCCGCGGGGCTCGGTGGCCGGCAACGTGCAGGCCGCGGTACCCGGGGCCTACGTGGCCGCCGCCTTCCACCATCTGCCCGCTCGGGAGCTGGCCGGCATCGACCATCCCATCGACTCCGACGTGCTCATCTGCTCGGACCACCTCTCTGCCACCGAGGCCACCGCCGAGGTGGTGCGACGCATCCCCGGGCTCCGGCCTCTCGACGCCGGCGGCCTGTCCAACGCCGCGCCGATCGAGGCGTTCGCCGCCGTGCTGCTCCAGCTCAACGGCCGGTACAAGACCCGAGTCGCCGTCAAGCTCACCGGCATCGACGACGACGGCGGCGCCTGACACCGTCACCGTGCACCTCTTCGACACCGCCCGCCAGGACGTGGTGGCCTTCGAGCCCGGGCCGCTGGTGACGATGTACGTCTGCGGCATCACCCCCTACGACTCCACCCACCTGGGTCACGCCGCCACCTACCTGGCCTACGACGTCCTCCAACGGCGTCTGCGCGACCTCGGCCACGAGACGCGGGTGGTGCGCAACATCACCGACGTCGACGACCCGCTGCTGGCCAAGGCCAAGGAGCTGGGGGTGCACTACCTCGACCTGGCTGCCGCAGAGACGGCCCGCTTCCAGGGCGACATGCGCGACCTGGGCATGTTGCCGTGCTTCAGCGAGCCCCGGGCCACCTCGGCCATCGCCGACATCCGGGGCTTCATCGGGATGGTCCTCGATGCCGACCACGCCTACCGCGCCGGTGGCGCCGTCTACTTCGACGTCTCCTCGTTCCCCCGCTTCGGGCAGGTGTCGCACCTCGACGAGGCGACGATGCTCGAGCTGGCCGCCGAGCGGGGCGGCAACCCCGACGACCCCCACAAGCGCCACCCGCTCGACTTCGTGCTGTGGCAACCCTCGGACGAGGGGGAGCCGGCGTGGGAGTCGCTGTGGGGCCCCGGGCGGCCGGGATGGCACATCGAGTGCTCGGCACTGGCGCTGCGGGAGCTCGGGACCACCCTCGACCTGCACGGGGGCGGGAGCGACCTGGTCTTCCCCCACCACGAGTGCGAGGCGGCGCAGTCGGAGTCGGTGACCGGGGAGCCCTTCGTGCGGCACTGGATGCACACCGGGATGGTCGGCCTCGGCGGCGAGAAGATGTCGAAGTCGCTGGGCAACCTGGTCTTCGTGAGCGACCTGCTCAAGGACTGGGAGCCGGCCGCCATCCGCCTCGCCGTGCTCGCCAACCACTACCGCAGCGACTGGGAGTGGAGCGACGCCCTCCTGGCCACGGCGGCCGCCCGGCTCGAGGCGTGGCGGGTGGCCGGGCCCGGTGAGGGCGGGCTGCACGAGGTGCGGGACGCGCTCGACGCCGACCTCGACACCGCCCGGGCGCTGGCGGCCCTCGACGACGCCGCCTCCTCGGGGCGAGGCGTGGGCGCCGGCGCCGCCCTGCTCGGCGTCGACCTGGCCCAGGAGTAAAGCCCCGGTCCCCGGCCGGAGGGCACCGGTAGCATCGGGCGATGGCCGAGCCCATCACCGTCTCGCTCCCCGACGGATCGGCCCGTGAGGTGCCGGCGGGCACCACCGCCGGCGAGCTGGCCGCCCAGATCGGCCGCCGGCTGGCCCAGGCCGCCGTGGCCGCCACCGTCGACGGTCAGCAGGTCGATCTCTCCGTGCCCCTGCCGTCCGGCGCCACCGTGGCCGTGGTCACCGACGGCTCGGAGGCGGGGCGGGAGGTGCTGCGCCACTCCACCGCTCACGTGATGGCCCAGGCCGTGCTCGACTTGTTCCCCGGCGCCAAGTTCGCCATCGGGCCGCCGATCGAGGACGGCTTCTACTACGACTTCGAGCTCCCCGGGGGCGCCACCTTCACCGACGAGGACCTCGAGCGCATCGAGGCCCGCATGCGCGAGATCGTGGCCGAGGACCAGCCCTTCGTGCGCGAGGAGCACGATCGCGACCAAGGGTTGGAGCTGTTCGCCGACCAGCCCTACAAGCGGGAGATCATCGAGGGCGTCGACCCGTCCGAGGGCGCCGGCGGCGGCCAGGTGAGCGCCTACCGCAACACCGAGCGCTTCGTCGACCTGTGCCGCGGGCCCCACGTGCCCTCCACCGGCCGGCTCGGCCACTTCAAGCTCCAGAAGGTGGCCGGCGCCTACTGGCGCGGTGACGAGCGCCGGCCCATGCTCCAGCGGATCTACGGCACCGCCTGGGAGTCCAAGGCGGCCCTCGACGCCCACCTCGAGCGGCTGCGGGAGGCCGAGCGACGCAACCACCGGCGCCTCGGCACCGAGCTCGACCTGTTCTCCATGCCCGAGGAGCTGGGCGCCGGCCTGGTGGTGTGGCATCCCAAGGGGGCCATGGTGCGCAAGCTCATGGAGGACTTCAGCCGGGCCGAGCACGAGCGGGCGGGCTACCAGTACGCCTACTCGCCCCACCTCGCCCGCAGCGGGTTGTGGGAGACCAGCGGTCACCTCGACTTCTACGCCGAGAGCATGTACCCGCCCATGGAGATGGAGGGCGCCCGCTACTACGCCAAGCCCATGAGCTGCCCGTTCCACGTGCTGATCTACCGCAGCAACCAGCGGTCGTACCGGGAGCTGCCGCTGCGGCTGTTCGAGATCGCCACCGTCTACCGCAACGAGCGCTCGGGCGTGCTCAACGGGCTGCTGCGGGCCCGGGGGTTCAACCAGGACGACAGCCACATCTTCTGCACGCCCGACCAGGCGGTCGAGGAGATCACCGCCCTGGTCGACTTCGTGCTGCGGATGCTGCGGGCCTTCGGTTTCGAGGAGTTCGAGGCGACGCTGTCGACCCGCCCCGAGGAGAAGTCGGTGGGCTCCGACGACGACTGGAAGGCCGCCACCGAGGCCCTGGGCTTGGCATTGGAGCGCACCTCCCTCAGCTTCGACGTCGACGAGGGTGGCGGCGCCTTCTACGGGCCCAAGATCGACGTGCACCTGCGGGACGCCATCGGCCGGCGCTGGCAGCTCTCGACCATCCAGGTCGACTTCCAGCTGCCGCAGCGCTTCGGGCTCGAGTACGTCGGGGCCGACAACGCCCGGCACCGGCCCATCATGGTCCACCGCGCCCTGTTCGGCTCGGTGGAGCGCTTCTTCGCCATCCTGCTCGAGCACTATGCCGGCGCCTTCCCGACCTGGCTGGCACCGGTGCAGGTGCGGGTGCTGCCCGTGCGCGACGACCACGCCGCCTACGCCACCGAGGTGGGCGCCCGGTTGCGCGGCGCAGGGTTCCGGGTCGAGGAGGTCGGTGCCGACGAGCCCCTCGGGGCCCGGATCCGCCGGGCCAAGCTCGAGAAGCTGCCATGGGTGCTCGTGGTCGGTGACGACGACGTGGCCGGCGGCACGGTGGGGGTCAACGGGAGGCAGGGTGAGGTCGAGCGGGGCGTGGGCGTCGACGACTTCGTGGCCCGCCTGACCGCCGAGGTCACGGGCACGCGGGTCTGAAGCCGTGTCGCTCGAGCGCCTGTGGGCGGGCTGGCGCGGCGAGTACGTGGGCTCGGCCACCGCCGAGGGCCCGGGCGAGGGCGAGGACCCCGACGGCGACGACTGCGTGTTCTGCCGGATCCTGGCCAGCGACGAGCCCGACGAGGACACCTACGTGCTGTGGCGGGGAAGGGCCAGCGTCGCCATCCTCAACGCCTTCCCCTACACGACCGGGCACCTGATGCTCATGCCCACCCGCCACGTCGGCGAGCTCGAGGCGCTCGAGGCCGCCGAGGGGGCCGAGCTGTGGGGAGCGCTGACCGCCGCGGTCATCGCCTTGAAGGCGGCCTACCACCCCGAAGGCGTCAACGTGGGCGTCAACCTGGGGCGGGCCGCGGGAGCCGGCATGCCCGGGCACCTGCACGTGCACTGCCTGCCTCGCTGGAGCGGTGACACCAACTTCATGACCACGGTGGCCGAGACCCGGGTCCTGCCCGAGGCGCTCGCCACCACCTGGTCCCGGCTGCGCACC
>JAHWJR010000036.1:12187-13908 GCA_019348335.1 Actinomycetota bacterium | reverse complement strand
GCAGCACCATCCACATGTTGATGTCGGCCATGGCCGGTTACTGTAAGACCTCAACTATTGTTGAGGTCAAGGAGGTTGTTTGCCATGGGCGGTGCGACACCGGTGAGCGCAGTCGACCTGGCGATCGGCGACGTCGCCCGCCGGTCCGGTCTGGCCGTGTCCGCCCTGCGCTTCTACGAGGCCAACGGCCTCATCTCCTCGACCCGCACCGAGGGCGGCCAGCGGCGGTACCGGCGGGACGTGCTGCGGCGGCTGGCGGTGATCCAGGCGGCCCAGCAGGTGGGGTTCCCGCTGGCGGAGATCGCCGGCATGCTCGCCGAGCTGCCCGCCGAGCGACCCGTGTCCCCCTCGGAGTGGCAACGGCTGGCCCGGAGCTGGCGCCCGCAGCTCGACGAGCGGATCCGGACGCTCGAGCAGCTCCGCGACCAGCTCGACGCCTGCGTCGGCTGCGGCTGCCTGTCGATGGAGAAGTGCGCGCTGGCCAACCCCGCCGACCGGGCCGCCGACCTCGGGCCCGGGCCCGGGTACTGGCTCCGCGGCCGTCAGCCCGGCTGAGGGCCGGGCAGGCGCACGGCACCCAGGGGGCGCACGGCCATGGTCCCGTCGGGCGCCACCTCCCAGGGCTCGGTGACGTCGGCGGCGAACCACCGGTTGCTGGCCGGCAGGTCACCGGGCTCGGTCACGCCCGGCAGGGCGGCCAGGGCCACGTTGACCGCCTTGCCCACGCCGGTCTCCAGCATCCCTCCGACCCACAGCGGAACGCCTCGTTCCCGGGCGAGGTCGTGGATGCGCAGCGCCTCTTCCACCCCCCCGACGCGCGCCGGCTTCAGGTTCACCCGGTCGCCGGCTCGCAGCGCCAGGGCCGTCTCCAGCGTGGCCGCCGAGGTGATGGACTCGTCGAGGCACACCGGCGTCTCCAGGGCGGCGGCCACCTCGGCCAGGCCGACCAGGTCGTCGGCGGGCAGTGGCTGCTCGATCTCGCCCAGGCCGCAACGGTCGAGACCGCCGAGCGCGCCGTCGAGGTCCGAACGCCGGTAGGCGCCGTTGGCGTCCACCGCCAGGGACAGCTCGGGCCACGTGGCCCGCACCGCCCCCACCGGCGCCACGTCCCAGCCGGGGCGGACCTTGAGCTTGACCCGCCGGTATCCCGTGGCCACGTGCTCGGCCACCTCGGCCACCAGCTCGTCGATCGACCCGGCGATGCCCACGGCGACGCCGCACGGCACCCGGTCGCGCACGGCACCCAGCCAGGCAGGGAGGGTCGTGCCGGCGGCGGCCAGGCGCAGGTGCAGCACGGCCGCCTCCACCGCCGAGGCCGCCATGGGGTGGCCGACCAGCCCCGAGGGTCGCCCGGCCATGGCCGCCGGGAGGAGGAAGCGCCGCAGCACGGCCTCGGCCCCGTCGACCCACTCGGCGGTGTAGGTGGGCGCCGCCAGCGCCGGGCACTCGCCCCATCCTTCGCTGCCGTCGGCCCCCACCGCCCGCACCAGCAACGCCTCCTTCGCCCGCTCCATTCCCGAGGCGGTGACGAAGGGCCGCGCCAGCGGCAGGCGTAGCCGGACCACGTCGACGCCGGCGAGGGGGACCTCGGGGAGCGGGGGGCGAGCCCGGGGTCCGGTCATCGTCGGATCACCGGCGCCGAGCGAACCGGGCCGGGGCCCGGCCGGCTCACGCCGACAAGGCGGAGTCGAGATAGGGCTCCCAGTGGCTGGGGACCGTCC
>JAHWJR010000036.1:8067-12087 GCA_019348335.1 Actinomycetota bacterium | reverse complement strand
TAGGGCTCCCAGTGGCTGGGGACCGTCCCCACCGCCACGGTGATCCAGGTCAGCTCCTTGGGCGCGGTGGGGCGCCGGCGCAGGACCATGCTCGTCTCGGACAGCAGGCGATCGCGCTTCTGGGCGTTGCACGGGCGGCAGGCGGCCACCACGTTCTCCCAGACGTGCTGGCCGCCGCGGCTCCGGGGCACGACGTGGTCGATGCTGTCGGCCGGGGCGCTGCAGTACTGGCAACGGGAGCCGTCCCTGGCGAACACGGCGCGGCGGTTGAGCGAGGCCCTCCGCCGGTACGGGACCCGCACGAAGTAGCGCAGCCGGATGACCGACGGGATGGGGACGCGCAGGCGCTCGGAGCGCATCACCGCCCCGGTGTCGTGGAGCACGTCGGCCTTCTCGGCCAGCACCAGGACAACGGCGCGTCGCACCGGGATGACGCACAGCGGCTCGTAGGTCGCATTGAGCACCAGTGCCCTCGACACCGGCTCGAACGCTAGCGCCTCGCTTCGCTGACAAGACGGCAAACGTGCGCCGCCGGTAGGGATGCCCGGTCGGTCAGGTCCTGAGCCGGCGGGCCATGGAGCGGCGCCAGCGACGGCACCACGCAAGGTACGACACCACCTCGCCCGGCTCAGGGGGCCGCTCCGGGTCACCCGAGAACGTCTCGAGGCGGAAGTGGAGGTAGTCGGGGTCGGGGCGGGGCACCGGCGGCCATCGCCGCCACCAGCCCGCCGGAGCCAGGCGCAACGCCTGGCGGACGCCGGTCGCCCACAGTCCCGGGCGGGCGGCCACCGCCACGCCGGCGCGGGCCCAGCGCCACCACGGCCGCCGGCTCATGCCGGCGCCCCCCGCCCACCGCCGGCTCCCCTGCTCAGCAGGTCGTGGCCGAGCCCCCGCCAGCCCACGGCGGCGGCGCCCACCAGCGGAGCGGCGGCGCCACCCCCGGCGGGAACGATGCGGGCGCCGGCCGAGAACTGGAGGCGGGCCCGCCGGGCCAGCTCCGCCTGGGCGGCGGCGAAGAACGGCGCCCCGTAGCCGAGGGCGACCGAGCCGGCCACCACGGCCAGGCGCAGGTCGAGGAGGTTGGCCACCGAGGCCACGGCCCGGCCCACCATGGTGCCCACGTGCTCGACCACCTCGGCCGGCGCCTCCTCCGCCGGGCGGCCGGTGGCCCGCCGGATCCCCGTGCCCGAAGCCTCTGCCTCCAGGCAACCCTGGGCGCCGCACCCGCAGCGGTTGCCGTCGGGGCGGACCACCACGTGCCCGATGTGGCCGGCGTTGCCGGCGGCACCGTCGAGCAGGCGGCCGTCGAGCACGATCCCCCCACCCACCCCGGTCGAGACGACCATGGCGATGAAGTTGGTCGTGCCCGCCGCCTCGCCCACCCAGCCCTCGCCGAGGGCGAGCGCCTTGGCGTCGTTGTCGACGAAGGTGGGCAGCCCGGTGGCCTCGCCCAGGCGCCGGCGCAGGGGGAAGCCTCTCCAGGCGGGGATGTTGAGCGGGGACACCTCCTCGCCGCCCGGAGCCATGGGCCCGCCGGCGCCCACGCCGCACACCACCTCGTCGCCCGTGCGGACCTGGTCGATCACCGCGGTCAGGGCCGAGAACAGCCCGTCGGCGTCGACCGAGGACGGCGTGGGCGCCTGGGCCCGACGGGTCACGGCACCGGTCGCCGTCACCAGCCCGGCGGCCAGCTTGGTGCCGCCGATGTCCACCGCCAGCGCAGGCCCCATGCCGGGAGGGTACGTGGCCCCCGCGGCCACGACCCCGCCGACCACTGCCGGTACACTGCGAGATTCCGCTCACGGCTGGCCGCGCCGTCGCGCGTCGTTCACCGGACTGCGGCCGAGCGGCAGGGAGGAGGACGGCCACGTGGTGAGGCGACGAGCGGCGATGGTGCCGCAGGAAGGGTTCGCCGAGCTGTTCGACGGCATCGCCGCCAACCTGGGGCGGGCGGTACGGGGCAAGCCCGGGGTGGTCGAGCTGGCCCTGCTGTGCCTGGTGGCCGAGGGCCACCTCCTCATCGAGGACGTCCCCGGGGTGGGCAAGACCAGCCTGGCCAAGGCCCTGGCCACGTCCATCGACTGCCGCTGGGGACGGGTGCAGTTCACTCCCGACCTGCTGCCCAGCGACGTCGTCGGCAGCACGGTGTGGAACCGGGCGAGCGGGGAGTTCGAGTTCCGGGCCGGCGCCGTCTTCGCCAACCTGGTGCTCGGCGACGAGATCAACCGGGCCTCCCCCAAGACGCAGTCGGCGCTGCTGGAGGCCATGGAGGAGCGCCAGGTCACCGTCGACGGCGTGACCTACGCCCTCGAACCGCCGTTCATGGTCATCGCCACCCAGAACCCGATCGAGCACGAGGGCACCTATCCCCTTCCCCGGAGCCAGCTCGACCGCTTCCTGATGCAGGTGAGCATGGGCTATCCGGCCCGGGAGAGCGAGGTGGAGATCCTCGCCGCCGAGGGCGCCGCCGAGGTCATCGACACCCTCGAGCCGGTGGCCACGGCCAAGGACGTCGTGCAGATGATCGACAGCGCCCGGGCCATCCACGTGGCGCCGGCCCTCCAGGGATACCTCGTCGACCTGGCCGAGACCACCCGCCGGCACCCCGCCCTCTCCCTCGGCATGTCGCCGCGGGCCACGCTCGCCCTCCAGCGGGTGGCCCGGGCCCGGGCAGCGGCGAGCGGCCGTGCCTACGTGGTGCCCGACGACCTCAAGGCGCTGGCCATCCCTGTGCTCGCCCACCGTCTCCGTCTCACCCCCGAGGCCCAGATGCAGGGGGTGCGCACCACCGACGTGGTGGAGGACGTGCTCCGACACGTGCCCGTCCCCACCGGCAGCGCCGGCCGGTAGCCGAGGTGCTGACCCGCCAAGGCGGGCTCGTCACCGCCGGCTCCATCGCCCTCGTCCTCGCCGGGCGCCTGTTCGGCATCTTCGAGCTGTTCGTGATGGGTGCCGCCGGCGTGGCCCTGGTGGTCGGCGCCGCGGTGGCCGTGGGACTGACCAGGATGCGCCTCGACGTGTCCCGTGAGCTGCGCCCACCCCGGGTGCACGCCGGCGCCCCCAGCACCGTCGAGCTGCGCGTCCACAACGCCGGCCGGCGGCGGAGCCCCCTGCTGCACCTGCGCGATGCCGTGGGCGCCGAGGCCCGCAGCGCCAGCGTGGTCCTGGCTCCCCTCGACCCCGGCGGGACGGCCACCGCCGGCTACTCCCTGCCGACCGACCGGCGAGGCGTGCTGGCGGTCGGGCCGCTCGACGTGCGCATCAGTGACCCGTTCGGCCTGGCCACGGTGTCGGCCCCCGGCGCACCGGCGACCGAGCTCACCGTGTGGCCGGCGGTGGAGGACGTGCCGGCCCTCCCCCCGGTCGCCGGGGACGAGCACCACGACGGCATCGGGCTGGCGCTGGCTCGCTCCACCACCGTGGAGGACTTCTACGCCCTGCGCGCCTACGCCGAGGGCGACGACCTGCGCCGGGTGCACTGGCGGGCCACCGCCAAGCGGGACGACCTCGTGGTGCGCCAGGACGAGATGCCCCGGCGCAGCCGGGCCACGGTCGTCCTCGACACCCGGACCGGAGCCTACGGGGAGGAGACGTTCGAGCGGGCGGTGTCCGCCGCCGCCAGCGTGATGGTGGCCTGCGTCCACGCCGGGCTGCTCGCCCGCCTGATGACGCCCGCCGGCTACGACTCGGGCTTCGGCTCCGACGCCGAGCACGTGGAGGTCGTCATGGACCACCTCGCCACCGTGCACCTCGGTGGGGGCCACCGCGTGGACGAGGTCCTGGCCACCCTCGACCGGGCCGGCAGCACCGGGCCGGTGGCGGTGCTCACCGGGGCGGGGACGAGCGGCTGGGCCGGCGCCGGCGCCGGCGCCGGGGGGAGCGCCACCCGCCACGCCACGGTGGTCGTGTTCTCGACCGGGGCGGGCGGCACGGCCGCAGGGGACGGCGGTGCCCAGGCCCGGGGCCCCATCGTGGTCGGCGACCGCACCTCGTTCGCCGCCGCCTGGAACCGGGCGATGG
>JAHWJR010000036.1:0-7967 GCA_019348335.1 Actinomycetota bacterium | reverse complement strand
CCCATCGTGGTCGGCGACCGCACCTCGTTCGCCGCCGCCTGGAACCGGGCGATGGTGCCCGCCGGCGCCGGTGGGGCCGGCGGGGCTTCCACCGGTGGGGCCGGCGGGGCTTCCACCGGTGGGGCCGGTGGCGCCCGCAGCGCAGCCGTCCCGGGACCACGGCGGTGAGCGCCTCCGCTCGCCCGGCGCCGCCGTCCTCGGTGCTGGCCCTGGCCGAGCTCGCCCTGGCCGCCCTCACGGTGGCGAGCGTCGTGGGCCTGGTCCGGCTCTTCGACGACGCCTCCTTCCTGCTCCCGGTCCTGCCCTTCGCCCTCGCCGGTCACCTGGTGGCGGCATCCTCCCGGCGGGCCTCCCTGCCCGGATGGTTCGCCGCCGCCATCGCCGCCGGTGGGCTGGTCGTGGGCATCTCGGTGCTCCTCCTCCCAGGTACCACCACCTACGGCATCCCCACCGGGCAATCCCTGACCGAGGCGACTCGCCAGTTCTCGGAGGCCCTGGCCGCGTTCCGGGAGGTGGTGGCGCCGGCCCCGGTCGAGCCCGGGTTCATCCTCGCCGCCGCCGCCGGGGGCTGGCTGCTCGCCTTCCTGGCCGACAGCGTCGCCTTCCGCATCGGCGCCACCGTCGAAGCGGCGGCGCTGCCGGCCACGGTCTTCGTCTTCGGCGCCGCACTGGGGGCGCCGGACCACCGGCTCAGCACCACGGCGCTGTTCCTCGCCGCCCTCCTGGCCTACTGGTTGGCGCTGCGGGTCGTCGGCCAGTGGCGCGCTCCCAACCGCATGGGCGGCGACAGCCGCCGGGAGTCGCGCTGGCTGCTGCGCCGGGGTGGCGCGCTGGCCGCCGCCGCGGTGCTGGTGGCGGTGGTGATCGGCCCGGCGCTGCCCGGTGCCGAGGCCACCGCCGTGGTCCCCTGGCGTGCCGCCGACCGCGAGGACGGCGGGTCTCGCGTCACCATCTCCCCACTGGTCGACATCCGGGCCCGCCTGCTCGACCAGAGCGACCGCGAGGTGTTCACCGTGGCCGCCTCCGCCCGGAGCTACTGGCGCCTGACCTCGCTGGAGATCTTCGACGGGCGGATCTGGTCGTCGAAGGGGCGGTACCGCAAGGTCGAGGACCGGCTGGCGACGGCGGTGCCGGCCGAGCGGGCCGACACCATCACCGCGGTGCAGGACTTCGAGATCGGCGATCTGGCCTCCATCTGGCTCCCGGCGGCCTACGCCCCGGTCGCCCTCGACGGGGTCGAGGCCCGCTACGACGACGACTCCGGCAGCCTGCTCACCGAGGAGGAGACGGCGTCGGGTCTCCGCTACCGGGTGGAGTCGGAGCTGCGGGACCTCGACGGGGCCGCCCTGGCCGCCGTCGCCGCCGATGCACCTACGGAGGTGGCCGAGGCCTACACCGCCCTCCCGGCCGACTTCAGCCCGGAGGTGCGCCAGGAGGCGATGCGGGTGGTCGACGGGGCGACCACGCCCTACGACCAGGCGCTCCGACTTCAGAACCACTTCCGAGACGGCACCTTCACCTACGACCTGTCCGTCCCGGCGGGGCACGCGGGCGACGACCTCGAGCGCTTCTTGTTCGAGACCCGGGCGGGGTACTGCGAGCAGTTCGCCGGCGCCTACGCCGCCATGGCCCGCTCCGTGGGGCTGCCGGCCCGGGTGGCGGTGGGGTTCACGCCGGGCGAGCCCGGTGAGGACGGTCGCCTCCACGTGCGCGACCTCAACGCACACTCCTGGCCGGAGGTGTTCCTTGCCGGCTACGGCTGGGTGGCCTTCGAGCCGACCCCGGGCCGGGGCATCCCCGGTGGCGAGCCCTACACCGGCGTCCCCGAGCAGCAGGCCGTGCCCGAGGAGCGCACCACCGCCACCACCGCCCCGGCCACGACGCTGACCGAGAGCCCCGAGCCCGAGGGCGGCGACACCACCACCCCGTCGGTCACCGACGGTGCCGACGACCTCGGGGGGGCAGCCGCCCCCGGCGCCGGCGAGGAGCCGTCGCCGTGGCCCCGCCGCCTGCTCCTCGCCCTCCTCGCCGTGGTCGGCGTCCCGGTGGCCTGGGCCGGAGCGCTGGCGCTGCTGGCCCGCCGCCGGCGCCGGCGCCGGCGGGCGGCGGCGACCAGCCCCGGGGAGCGGGTCCTGGTGTCGTGGACCGAGGTCGGAGAGGCGCTGGCCCAGGTCGGGGCGCCGCCGCGCCCGTGGGAGACGCCGGTGGAGTACGCCCAGCGGGCGGGAGGAGCCACCGGCATCGACCCGGGGACCCTGACCAGCCTGGCCGCCGTCACCACCACCGCCGGCTACGGGCCCCACGGCGTCGACGACGACGTCGCCCGCCAGGCCGCCGAATCGGCGGCCACCGTGGAGCGCAGGGTCCGCGAGCGCCTCGACCGGCGGGCCCGGCTCCGTCGCGCCCTCGACCCCCGAGACCTGCTCCCCGACCGGCCCGCCCGCCTCGACGTGCGCAACCCGCCCGGCGCCTCGCGGTGACCGAGCCCGGGTACCGGGGCTGCTCGCTGCCTACTCGTCCTTCTTGTTGAAGCGCTCCCGCACCCGCTGACCGGCGGTCCCGAAGTACTCCCGCATGCCCGACGACCGCATGGTCTCGGTCCACTGGTGCCAGCCGGCACGACCCATCTTGCGCAGGTTGCGCTCGAAGAGCACGGCGCACGCCAGCATGGCGAGGAAGCCGGCGAAGGCCAGCGGCAGGGTCTGCACGGTCAGGACCATGAACACGAGGCCGGCGACGAAGCCGAGGCCGGCCCACTTCAGGTTGCGACCGGCATGGCGGTAGATCGTGGTGGAGCTGACCTCGCGCGCCAACTCAGGATCGGAGTCATAGAGCTGCTGCTCGATCTCCTGGAGGATTCGCTGTTCGTCCTCGGAAAGCGGCACGCCGGGTTGCCCTCCGTTCCTCACCCTGTGGTTGCCCTGATCACGACCCGGCGATGCCGGACGCCGGTTGGGGCGATGCCGTCACCCAACCGAACGTACCCCTGATCTTCGCGCGGCATCCCATCGCCCACAACGCGGCAGCCGCCGCCGTTGTGGGCTGCTCAGGGCCGGGGGCGTTCCGGGGCCCTGCCCCGGGCGACGACGGTGGCCGGCAGCACGGCGCTCTCACCGAACCGTCGGCGGGCGGCATCCACGGCCGTGGTGACCTCCGCCCACCCCGGTCCTTGATCCTCGAGCCGCAGCTGGGCGCTGCCCGAGTCGGTGAGCGAGGAGACGCCCACGCCCAGCAGGCGCACCCCCGCCGAGACGTCGACCGTGGCGAGGAGCCGGCGCACCACCCGGGCCAGCTCGTGACCGCGATCGAGCGGCTCGGTGACCGTGCAGCTGCGGGTGATGGTGCGAAAGTCACCGAAACGGACCTTCAGGTGGACGGTCCGCCCGGCGACTCCCGCTCGGCGGAGGCGAGCGGCCACGGCGTCGGCCTGGCGCACGGCCTCGGGTACGAGCGCCTCCACGCCATGGCGGTCGCCGGCGAAGGTCTCCTCGTGGCTGACCGACTTCGGCCGGCCGGCGGGCACGACCGGACGGTCGTCCTGCGCCCGCGCCAGGGCGTAGAGGCGGCGCCCGGCCGCCTGCCCCAGCGCCGCCTCCAGCGTGGCCCGGGGAAGGGTGGCCAGGTCGCCGACGGTGCGCACGCCGAGGCGCCGCAGGCGGGGCAGGGTGGCCGGCCCCACGCCCGCCAGTGCCTCCACCGGGTGGCGGTGGAGGAACGCCAGCTCGTCGTCGAGCCCCACGACGACCACGCCGGCACCCGGCGCCACACCCGTGGGACCGGCCTCGGGCTTGGCCGCCTCGGACGCCAGCTTGGCCGTCAGCTTGCGGGGGGCGACCCCGACCGAGCACCACAGGCCGAGCTCGTCGTGCAGCCGCCGGCGGAGTCCGGTGGCGATGGTGGGCGCGTCACCCAGGAGGCGCCGGGCGCCGGCCACGTCGAGGAAGGCCTCGTCCAGGCCCAGCCGCTCCACCAGGGGGGTGACGCCGAGCAGCAGCCGGTGGACGGCGTCGCTGACTTGGCGGTAGCGGGCGTGGCGGGCGGTGACGAACACCGCTCCCGGGCACAGCCGGCGGGCCTGGAACGACGGCATGGCCGAGCGCACGCCGTGGATGCGCGCCTCGTAGGAGGCGGCCGCCACCACACCGCGGTCCCCTCCCCCTCCGACCACGACCGGCTTGCCCGCCAGTGAGGGGTCGTCGCGCACCTCCACCGCGGCGAAGAAGGCGTCCATGTCGACATGCAGGATGCTGGGCGTCGCCACCGTCACCCTTCTTAGCGCCCCATCGCCGGCACCTGCGGCATGCGGGCGACCGCGCTCCTCGGACCAGCCGTGGCCGCTCCCCGTCCCTACCATGGGCCCGGTGCCCGACCCGCAGTCCCGGCCCACGGCCCGGCCCTACCAACCCACGGCCCTGCCGCCGGTCACGGCCAGGGCCCTCGCCTTCGTCGCCATCGTCGTCGGCGGCATCTGCAGCGGGCTGATCGTCTACTCGATCGCCTCGCTCCAGTGCGGGCCCGACGACGGCTGCACCGTGCTGGCTGCCCTCGGGGGCCTGGCAGGCGCCGTCGCCGGCGCCCTGGGCGTGGCGGTCATGGCGGTGCTGGCGCTGCGGGCCATGGCCGAGTGGAGGAAGGACATCGGGCCCGATGACCACTGAGGGCGCGCTGCGGTGGTCCCCGCCGGAAGCCGCTCAGCGGTGCAGCCGCAACCGCCGGAACGCCTCGGCGTAGCGGACCCCCGCCCTCCTCCCCTCGCCCGCCGCCCGTTCCCGCACGAAGTCGGCGAGCCACTCGTCGGCGTCGGCGGCCAGCTGGCTGCGGTGGCAGAACATGGCCCGCACCTTCACGTCGAGCGTCGTCTCCACGTCGGCCCACACGTCGGGCTCCAGGGTGCCTGAGAGCAGGACGGTGCCCACCCGGTGGGCGGGCCCCTCCTCGGGGAAGTAGAGCGGGGACGAGGCCGCCGGGGCCACGGCGTCGAGCGTCGCCCAACCGATGGCCCGGTGGTCGACGTGGTTGACGTAGGCGTCGCCGAAGTAGACCGCCGTGGGATCGACGCCCACGACCACCTCCGGGGCCAGGCGCCGGATGATGCCCACCAGCTCTCGCACCAGGGCGGGCTGGGCCGGCAGGTCTCCGTCGGGGTGACCCAGCAGCTCGACGCCGGCCACGCCCAGCACGTCGGCGGCGAGACGGAGCTCCTGCTCCCGGCGCCGGGCCAGGTCGTCCGGGTCGGTGGAGGGGTCGACGGTGCCCTTCTCCCCCCGCGTGGCCACCACCACGTGGACCTCGGTGCCCGCCCGTGCCCAGCGGGCCAGCAGGCCCCCGCACGACACCTCGGGGTCGTCGGGATGGGCGTACACGGCCAGCGCCGTACTCGGAGCGCCGTCGACCAGTGCCGCCACGCTACGGGGCGCTCGCCAGCGCTCGGCGGGCCCGTTCCACGTGAGCATCGTCGACGTCGTGGTGGGTCACCAGGCGCATGGTCCGGGGTGCCACCGTGCCGGCCAGCACGCCGTGCGCCGCCAGGTGGTCGATCAGGGCACCAGGCTCGGGGTGGGCGAAGATCACCATGTTGGTGCGGACCGTGGCGGGGTCGAGGCCGGCGTCCGGCCACCGCTCGGCCACCGCCTCGGCGAGCAGCGCGGCTCGGGCGTGGTCGTCGGCCAGCCGGTCGACCATGTGGTCGAGCGCCACCAGGCCCGCCGCCGCCAGCACGCCGGCCTGGCGGAGCTGGCCGCCCATGCGCTGGCGCTCGGTCCGGGCCTCGTCGATCACGTCGGCTGGCCCGGCCAGCACCGAGCCGATCGGGGCGCACAGCCCCTTGGTGAGCGCCGTCCACACCGTCGTGCACGGCTCGGCGTAGGCAGAGGCGCTGGTGCCGGTGGCGACCACGGCGTTGAACAGCCGGGCGCCGTCGGCGTGGACGGGCAGGCCGATGGCCGCCAGCGATCGCAGGCGATCGAGGGGCCAGGGAGCTCCACCGGCGAGCATGTGGGTGTTCTCCACGCACACCAGCGACGGGCGCGCCCAGTGGTGCTCGGCCGCCTCCACCAGCCACGCCACCTCGGCCGGGTCGACGGTGCCTGCGGTGTCGTCGATGGTGAACAGCTGGGCCGGGGTGTTGGTGCCGGCGGCGGCGGCCTCGAAGGCGGCGACGTGGGAGCCCCTCCCGGCGATCACGGTCGTCCCCGCCGAGGCGAGCACCCGCAGCGCCAGCTGGTTGGCCATGGTCCCCGACGGCACGAACAGCGCTGCCTGCTTGCCCACCCGCTCGGCGTAGGCCTCCTCGAGCGCCTTGACCGTGGGGTCCTCCCCGTAGGCGTCATCGCCCACCTCGGCCTCGGCCATGGCCCGGCGCATCGCCGGGGTCGGCCGGGTCAGGGTGTCGGAGCGCAGGTCGGCGATGTCCCCGGCCACGGGCTGACCCTACCGGCGCGTCACCCCGACGCCGTCGGTCGCTCCCCTTCGCTGCTGGGGGGGGAACCGGCCACGCGCAGCCGCCTAGGGTCCCGGGGATGCCGCCCCTGCCCACCGCCGACCTGCTCGACCTGGCCCTCCGCCTGGCGCGGGAGGCCGGCGAGCTCCTGGTCGAGGGCCGAGGCCGGCGCCCGGCCGGGGTCAGCACCAAGACCAGCGACACCGACATGGTGAGTGAAATCGACCGGGCCTCGGAGCGGCTCATCGTCGAGGGGCTGCGGGACGCACGTCCTGGTGACGGCATCCTCGCCGAGGAGGGCACCGACGACACCAGCACAACCGGCGTCACCTGGGTCGTCGACCCGCTCGACGGCACCACCAACTACCTCTACGGCTTCCCCGCCTTCGCCGTCTCCGTCGCCGCCCAGGTCGACGGGGTCAGCCAGGTGGGCGTGGTGGTCGATCCCTCGCACGGCGAGACCTTCACCGCGGTCCGAGGTCGGGGGGCGTGGTGCAACGACCGGCCGCTGCGGTGCACGTCGCAGTCCGAGCTGGGCACGGCGCTGGTCGGAACGGGCTTCTCCTACTCCCCCGAGCGACGAGCCCGCCAGGCGGAGGTGCTCGCCCGGGTGCTGCCCTCGGTGCGCGACATCCGCCGGGCCGGAGCGGCCAGCGTCGACCTCTGCTGGGTGGCGTGCGGCCGCCTCGACGGCTTCTACGAGCGCGGCCTGCAGCCGTGGGACATCGCCGCCGGCACCCTCGTTGCCGAGGAGGCCGGAGCGTCGACCGGAAGCCTGGGAGACGAACCGGCGTCGGGCGAGCTCACCATCGCCGCCTCCCCCGCGCTGTTCGAACCGTTGCGCCGGCTGCTGGCCGGAGCCGGGGCCGGTCAGGACTGAGCAGCCTCCACGTCGCTGTCCCAGTGCAGCACGGGGGCGTAGGCGGCCAGGAGCGCCTGGCGGCCCGGCCCTCGGCCCGTCCGGTAGTGCAGACCCTCCTGGAGCTCCGCACCACCCACTCGGCAGTCCCGCAGGGCGACCGCCCCCTCGCCGGTGAAGCCCACCACCTCCCGCAGATCGATGTCCAGGCGCCGGGCCCGATCACGCACCGCGTCCCCGGCGGCGGCCCGCACCGCCTCACCGACCTCGGCGTCCAGGCAGCCCCACACGCTGAGCACCGCCACACCACCCTCGGCGGTCACCCGGACGCCGCCCCCGGGCCCCGAGGCGGTGGACTCGTCCTCGTCCGGAGCACCGAGAGGGAGGTCGAAGCCGGGGAACCGTGTCATCCGGACATCCTGGCCGCTCCATCCGTCAGGGCCGTGACTTCCCCTTGACGGTTCCATGACATCTCGACTTGCTTCCACTTGTGCCGCCAGATGAGGCATCCTCGACCCGTGGGTACCCGCATCCTGACCGTCGAAGACGACGAGCGCATCCGTATCGCGGTGCGCATGGCCCTGGAGGACGAGGGCTGGATCGTCGACGGCGCCGCGTCGGGTGAGGAGGCCCTCGAGCGGTTCGGCGAGCAACCGGCCGACGTGGTGC
>JAHWJR010000192.1 GCA_019348335.1 Actinomycetota bacterium | reverse complement strand
CACCACAAGCCGATCGTGGCTCCAGGCCGCCGTCGGTCACAAATTGCGCTGACGGCACCCATGCGAGCGGCCATCCTGGATAGCCACGGCAACGAAGCGAACGGCGACGCATGCTCCTCTCGATCTCGACAACGCACCGCCCGGCGACCGACCTCGGATTCCTCCTGCACAAGAACCCGGCCAACGTCCGCACCGTCGAGTTCCCGTTCGGGCCAGCCCACGTCTTTTATCCCGAGGCGTCCGAGGAGCGATGCACCGCCACCGTGCTGCTCGAGATAGATCCCGTCGGGCTCGTGCGCAACCGCAAAGGTCCGGCTGGCGCGGGCTTTGCGCTCGCTCACTACGTGAACGACCGCCCGTACGTGGCGTCGTCGTTCATGAGCGTCGTCCTCGCCAAGCTGTTCGGCACGGCGATGGCCGGCCGTAGCAAGGACCGACCCGACCTGCCCGAACGTTCCCTGCCCCTGGAGGCCAACGTTCCGGTCTTGCCATGCCGAGGCGGCGAACCTCTCCTTCGTCGATTGTTCGAGCCCCTCGGTTACCAGGTCCACGCGACGCCGATCCCGCTCGACGATCGTTTTCCGTCCTGGGGTTCGAGCCGCTACGTCTCGGCGACGCTTCAGGCCCAGACACGGGTGGCCGATTTGCTCACCCACCTCTACGTCCTGCTCCCGGTGCTCGACGACGACAAGCACTACTGGGTGACCGAGGACGAAGTGGAGAAGCTGATGCAGCGAGGCGGGACCTGGCTCCCGGGTCATCCTGAGCGCGATCTGATCGTCCGGCGGTACCTGCGCCACCAGAAGGGCCTCACCACCACCGCCCTCGCCCGCCTGCTCGAGGAGGACCAGCGCGACCCCGATGTTGAGGAGGCGACGTACGACCGCGAAGAGGAGGCGGTCGAGGAGAGGATCAGTCTCAACACGCAGCGAATCGGCTCGGTGCTCGCCGTCCTCAAGTCGATCGGGGCACGGCGCGTCGTCGACCTCGGATGCGGCGAAGGCCGCCTGCTCAGGGAGTTGCTCGGCGACCCCCAGTTCGCGGAGGTCGTGGGAGTCGATGTCTCACATCGCGCGCTGTCGGCCGCCGCTCGGACGCTTCACCTCGACCGCATGCCCGAGCGGCAGCGCGAACGGCTGCAGCTCCTCCAGTCGTCGCTGACCTACCGCGACCGTCGACTGGCGGGGTACGACGCCGCAACGCTTCTCGAGGTGATCGAGCACGTCGAGCCGAGCCGGCTTCCGGCGTTGGAGCGGGCCGTCTTCGGTGCCGCGCAACCGGCGAACGTGATCGTCACCACACCGAACGCCGAGTACAACGTGCGGTTCGAGACGCTTCCCGCGGGAGAGTTCCGCCATCGCGACCACCGGTTCGAGTGGACGCGCTCGGAGTTCCAGGAGTGGTGCGAGTCCGTCGCCGGCGAGCACGGCTACTCGGTACGCCACCTCGCCATCGGACCGGAGGACGCCGAGGTCGGGCCGCCGACGCAGATGGCGGTGTTCTCCCGATGACGATCGCGATCCCCGAGCTCAGCCTCGTCGTCCTCATCGGCGCCTCCGGCTCCGGCAAGTCGACCTTCGCCTCGCGATATTTCCGCCCCACGGAGGTGCTCTCGTCGGACTTCTGTCGGGGACTCGTCGCGGACGACGAGAACGACCAGGCGGCAACCGGGGCCGCATTCGAAGTCCTTCATTTCATCGCCGGAAAGCGGCTCGAGGCCGGTCGGCTCACGGTCGTCGACGCGACCAACGTCCAGCGCGAAGCGCGGCTGCCCCTCGTCGAACTGGCACGAGCCCACGATGTCCTGCCCGTCGCGATCGTGCTCGACATGCCAGAGCGGGTCTGCGAGGAGCGGAATGCAGCGCGACCGGATCGCGACTTCGGTGCGCACGTCCTGCGCCGTCAGCGTCAGCAGCTGCGGCGCTCGATCAAGGGTCTCCAACGTGAGGGGTTCCGTCGGGTATTCGTCCTGCACTCGCCTGAGGACGTCGAGGCCGCCGAGATCCAGCGCGACCGCTTGTGGAACGACCGGAGGGACGATCGCGGCCCCTTCGACATCATCGGCGACGTCCACGGCTGCTTCGACGAGCTGGTGCACCTGCTCACGGAACTCGGGTACGACATCGCTGCTGGCGGAACGAGCGCGCACCATCCGGACGGGCGCCGGGCGCTGTTCGTTGGCGACCTTGTGGACCGCGGACCGAACACGGCGGCCGTCTTGCGCCTGGTGATGGGAATGAGCGCCGCAGGAACTGCGATCGTCGTGTCGGGCAATCATGAGAACAAGCTCCTCCGCGCGCTCCGCGGTAAGAACGTCCAAGTCACGCACGGCCTCGCAGAGTCCCTCGAGCAGCTCGACCGGGAGAGCGACGAGGTCCGAGCTGCCGTTGTGGAGTTCATCGACGGCCTCGTGAGCCACTTCGTCTTCGACGGAGGCCGGCTCGTGGTCGCTCATGCCGGTATGAAGGAGCGGTTCCAGGGGCGAACATCGGCGCGAGTGCGCGACTTCGCCCTCTACGGCGAGACCACGGGCGAGACCGACGAGTTCGGCTTGCCGGTTCGGTACGAGTGGGCGGAGGACTACCGGGGAGAGGCGGCCGTGGTCTACGGCCACACGCCCGTGCCCGAGGCCCGATGGGTCAACAAGACGATCTGCATCGACACAGGCTGCGTCTTCGGCGGCCGCCTCACAGCGCTCCGGTGGCCGGAGAAGGAGCTGGTCTCGGTGCCGGCCGCCCGGACCTACTACGAGCCCATACGGCCGTTCCTGGCACCCGGAGATGAAGCGCCGCCCGGGGAGGAACATCGTCCAGGCGACGTCCTCGACGTGGAGGACGTGCTGGGCAAGCGGATCATCGACACGCGGCTTCAGCGCGCGATCACCGTCCGCGAGGAGAACGCGGTCGCAGCACTCGAAGTCATGAGCCGCTTCGCGGTCGATCCTCGATGGCTGGTCTACCTCCCGCCCACCATGTCTCCGACGGCCACCTCGAAGAAGCCCGGACTGCTCGAGCACCCGGCGGAGGCGTTTGCCGCGTACCGCAACGACGGAGTCGGCCGCGTCATGTGTGAGGAGAAGCACATGGGATCGCGGGCCATCGTCATCGTATGCCGTGACGAGGTCGCCGCCGCCCGCCGATTCGGGATCGCCGGCCCGGGCGCCGGCGCCGTTTACACCCGGACGGGGCGGGCGTTCTTCAACGAGGAGCAGTGGGAGGTCGACCTGCTCGACCGCGTTCGTGCCGCGGTCGGCGCCGCCGGTCTGTGGGACGAGCTTTCGACCGACTGGCTGGCGCTCGACTGCGAGCTGATGCCATGGTCGGCGAAGGCGATTGAACTGCTGCGCTCGCAGTACGCGCCCGTCGGCGCGAGCGGCGTTGCAGCCACGACCAACGCGGTCGACCTCCTGGAGCAGGCGCAGGCGCGCGGGCTCGACGTGACCGATCTACTCGAACGCACCCGTCCGCGGACCTCGATGGTCGAGGGTTTCGTTGACGCCTATCGCCGCTACTGCTGGAGCGTCGAGATCGTCGACGACCTGCGCCTTGCCGTGTTCGTTGTGCTCGCCGCGGAAGGTCATCTCCACGCCGGTAACGACCACCAGTGGCACATGGACATCGCCGCTCGGCTGTCGAAAGCAGACGACGGCCTGGTCATCTCCACGGACCATCGTGTGGTGGATCTCAGCGATCCGGCGAGCGAGGCTGAAGCGGTCGCTTGGTGGGAAGCCCTGACACAGGATGGCGGCGAGGGCATGGTCGTGAAGCCGATCGACTCCATCGTCCGCGGACGACGTGGTCTGACCCAGCCCGGCATCAAGGTTCGTGGGCCCGAGTACCTCCGCATCATCTATGGGCCCGAGTACGCGGCGGACGCAAATCTGGAGCGGCTCCAAGAGCGAGGCCTCGGCCACAAGCGCTCACTCGCCCAGCGGGAGTTCGCGCTGGGCATCGAGGCGCTGGAGCGGTTCCTGTGCGGTGAACCGCTCTACCGCGTCCACGAGTGCGTGTTCGCCGTGCTCGCACTGGAGTCGGAGCCGGTCGACCCACGTTTGTAGTTGGTGTCGCCAGCGCTGCAGCTGGCTGGCTCTGGCTGATCGCCGGCCCAATAC
>JAHWJR010000035.1:4631-13985 GCA_019348335.1 Actinomycetota bacterium | reverse complement strand
CTCGGCTTCGTCGACGTGACCGACACGTGGTTGCCAGCCGAGCTGGTGCCCTACCGCACGCTGGTCAGCGAGGGAAACGTCGATGCCGTGATGACGGCACACGTGGTCAACGGCCAACTCGATGCCCAGTGGCCGGCCACCCTTTCTGCCGCGACGATCGACGGCGTGCTGCGAAACGAGCTGGGCTTCGACGGCGTGGTGGTGTCCGACGACCTCCAGATGGGCGCCATCGTCGATCACTACGGGCTGGAGACGGCGGTGCGCCAGGCCCTCTCGGCCGGCGTCGACATCCTCCTGTTCGCCAACAACAACCCACGGGCCTACGAGCCCGACATCGCCCCTCGGGTGGTGGCGTTGGTGGAGTCGCTGGTTCGTGAGGGTGCGCTCAGCGAGGAGCGCATCGACGAGTCGGTCGAACGGGTGCGTGCCCTCAAGCGCCGGCTCCCGACCGGTTGAGGGGGCCGCGGTACTCCGCGTCGCCGAAGGCCAGGATCGGCAGGAAGACGAAGCCGAGGAAGGCCATGCCGAGCCCGAAGCCGGTCCCCTTTCCGAAGGCCTTGGCGACACCGACGTACATCACGACGAGCACCACGATGTTCACCAGGGGGACGAGCAACAGGATCGCCCACCATGCCGGTCGACCGGCGATCCGGAGGATGACGATGAGGTTCCAGATGGGGACGAGGGACTTCCAACCCGCCTCACCAGCCTTGGTGAAGATCCGCCACAACGCGGCGAACAGGAGGACGAACAGGGCCAGCACGACGACGTTCAGCACGAACGCCGCCGGCCCCGACATGGTCTCAGCCTCGGTCATGGTCGGCCTTTCTCGATGAGGCGCCCTTGCGCTGCACCGGGCGCGCAGCTTGGACGGCGTGAGCTCCAACTCCCATCGCGCTGCGCGCGGTGCCAGCCACAGCCACGGATGTCCATGGTTGCACTTCCAGCTCGGCGGCGGGACATGGTCGGGCGCCAGACCTCGGCTGCCGCTCGGCCACAGCGAGCGAAGCGGGGCGAAACAGCGATACTGGGCCCATGGGCTTCAACCCGTTCCGACCTCGGCGCACGCGTCCGACCGACGTGGTCTTCGTGGCGGCCGGATTGCTGCTCACCCTGTTCCTGGTGCTGTGGGCGGCCGGTGTTGTCTGAACCGGGCGCCGACGAGGAGGTACGAGTGGTGCAGCCCTTCCAGGCGACCAAGCACTACCAGTGCCCCGGCTGCAACACCGGCATCGCTCCGGGGACGGGCCATGTCGTGGCCGTGCCCCTCGAGGCGCCCGACCTCCGCCGCCACTGGCACCGGCCGTGCTGGGCGATGCGCCACCGGCGCCGGCCCGGCCGGGCCTGAGGGCCAGCCGTCCGAGGAGCCTCAGAAGGCACCTTCGACCACCTCCACGGCGCCGTCGAGAACGCCCACCACGTCGAAGCGGAGCTCCCCCGCCCGTACGCCGGACTGCTGCAGCCACCGGGTCGCCAGCAGGCGGATGCGTCGGCGCTTGGCCGCGGTGACCGCCTCCAGGGGCGAGCCGAAGGCCAGCGTCGAGCGGGCCTTCACCTCGCAGAACACCACGGTCGAACCCGACCGCAGCACCAGATCGAGCTCTCCCTCCCGGCAGCGCCAGTTACGAGCCAGCACCTGGTAGCCGCGACGCTCGTACTCGGCGGCGGCCAGGTCCTCTCCGGCGCTGCCCAACGCCCGGCGAGCCCGGGTCATCACAGGGTCATCACAGGAAGGCGGCACGGGCTGGCGGCCACACCAGCAGCGTCGCTCGCCCGATCACCGTGTCGTCGTCGATGGCGCCGAAGACGCGGCTGTCCGACGAGTTCCCCCGGTTGTCGCCCATGACGAACAGCTGGTCCGGGGGGACCGTCACCGGCCCGAAGTCGGCGGTGGTGCTCGACGGCGGGAGGTAGGGCTCGACCAAGCGCCGGCCGTCGACGTGGACGGCTCCTTCCCGCCCCTCCACCCGCTCGCCGGCCATGGCCACGACGCGCTTGATGTAGTCCTCGGTCGAGGGCTGGCGCAGGCCGACCGCCTCGAGCAGCCCGTGGAAGGCCCGCGCCGGCAGCGGCTCCTCCTCGGCGACCTGGCAGCCGGCCGCCGGCGGGCACTCGAACACCACGATGTCGCCACGCCGGGGCTCGTGCAGGCGGTAGGCGAGCTTGGACACCACCACCCGGTCGCCGACCGCCAACTGCGGCGCCATGGAGGTGGAGGGGATGGAGAACGCCTGGGCGACGAGTGCCCGCAGCACCAGGGCGATGACTGCGGCGATGGCCAACAGCACCACCAACTCGCCCAGCGCCGAGCGCCGGGGCGCCGGGGCGCCGGCAGCGGGCGCAGGGCCCGGCGCCTCGGAGGCGTCCCGGTCCCGCGTGGACCTCAACGGGCGGTCCGCTTCTCCTTGATCTTGGCGGCCTTCCCACGGCGCTCTCGCAGGTAGTACAGCTTCGCCCGGCGCACGTCGCCGAGGCTCACCCGCTCGATGCTCTGGAGGATGGGCGAGTGCACCGGGAAGGTGCGCTCCACTCCGACGCCGAAGCTCACCTTGCGCACGGTGAAGGTCTCCCGCACGCCGGAGCCCTGCCGGCGCAGGACGGCGCCCTGGAAAGCCTGGACGCGCTCGCGGTTGCCCTCCACCACCCGGACGTTGACCTTCACCGTGTCGCCGGGCGAGAAGTCGGGGATGTCGTCGCGCAGGCTGCTGCGGTCGATGAGATCGGTGAAATGCATGGCGCGCTGGACTCCTCGGGGTGCAGGCCGGGACGGGCCAGCCTACGGCAACAGGTCGAAGGATTCCAAGAGGGCCCGCTCGTCGACCGTCAACCCGCCCCGCTCATCGACCAGGTCGGGGCGATCTCGCAGCGTACGGGCCAGGGCCATGGCGTGACGCCACCGGGCGATGCGGCCATGATCGCCCGAGCGCAGGACCTCAGGCACGTCCCAGCCGCGAAAGCGCGCCGGACGGGTGTAGTGCGGGTACTCGAGGAGGCCGTCGCTGAAGCTCTCCTCCCCTGCCGAGGCGGCGTTGCCCATCACCCCCGGCACCAGCCGGCCCACGACCTCCAGCACCACCATGGCGGCCACCTCGCCGCCGGCCAGCACGTAGTCGCCCACCGACAGCTCGCCGTCGACCAGGTGGGCTCGCACCCGCTCGTCGACGCCCTCGTAGCGCCCGCACAGCAACGAGAAGCCCTCGCCGGCGGCCAGCTCCCGGGCCAGCGGCTGGTCGAGGCGCCGCCCACCCGGCCCCAGCAGGTACAGCGGCCGAGGAGGGTCGACGGCCTCGACGGCGGCGAACAGGGGCTCGGGCATGAGCACCATCCCCGCACCACCGCCGAAGGGCGCGTCGTCGACGGACCGGTGGGGATCGCTCGCCGCCGACCGCAAGTCGTGGACCCGCACGTCGAGCACGCCCCGCGCCGCGGCCCGCCCGAGCAGGCTGCCCCCGGCGAAGTGGGCGACCAGGTCCGGGAAGATGGTGAACACGTCGACGCGCACCCGCCTCTCCTTGCGCCGCCGGTGGTCAGGCGCCGTCGAGCAGGCCGGCGGGCGGGTCGACGGTGACCCGCCCCGTGGCGGTGCCCACGACGAAGCGCAGTGGCACCAGTCGCCCGTCGTCGAGCACGAGCAGGTCGCTGGCCGGATTGGCCTCCACCGCCGTCACCCGACCGTGCACGGTGCCGTCGAGGTCGGCCACCTCGCTGCCGATGAGCTCGTGCACCCACAGGGTGTCGGGGTCGTCCAGCGGGGGGGCCCGCAGCGGGCCCCGCAGGCCCTCGGCCCCGGGCCGGTCGGTCACTCCCGTGAAGGTCACCAGGTAGCCGTCCTGGTGGGGACGGGCGGCGGCGACCTCCCGGTCGCCGGCGACGGTCACGAGCACGGTGCCCGGCGCCAGGCGCTCGGTCCGGTCGGTCACCAGCTTGACGGCCACCTCGCCGCGGATGCCGTGGGCACGGACCACCCGCCCGATCTCGAGCAGGGGCGGCTCGGTACGCCCCACCACCTGGTCAGTCGACGAAGTCGACGTCGACCGAGACACCGTCGTCGGCCGCCGCGGCACGCACGAGGGTCCGGATGGCGTTGGCGATGCGCCCGCGCCGGCCGATGACCCGCCCCATGTCGTCGGGCGCCACCCGTACCTGCAGGCGCAGGCCCCGGCGGTCGTCCTCCTCGGAGATCTCGATGGCGTCCGGGTCGTCGACCAGCGTGCCGACCAGGTACTCGAGCACGTCGATGGCGGTGGCGCCAGGCAACCGGTTCGGGTCGTCGGCACCGTCGTCGGCGCCCTCGACGGTCTCCTCCTCGACGTCGCTCATGACGAGGCGGTGCCCTTGAACTCGTCCCAGGCGCCCGACACCTTCAGCAGCCGCTGCACCCGCTCGGTGGGCTCAGCGCCCTTGCGGAGCCACTCGACCGCCTTGGTGTTGTCGATGGCCACGCCCGACGGTTCCTGGCGGGGCTGGTAGGTGCCCACGATCTCGATGAACCGCCCGTTGCGCGGCGAGCGGCTGTCGGCGGCCACCACCCGGTAGGTCGGCTGCTTCTTCTTGCCCATCCGAACGAGCCGGAGCTTGACGGCCACGTGATGCTCTCCATTCCCTTGCGCCGCCTCGTGGCGGCCGATGTCGTGGCGGCGGATGCCGCCGGCTACTTCAGGTTGAGCTCCTGGAGGTTGGGCAGCGCCGGCATCCGGCGTTTGCCCTTTCCGCCCTTGGCGGCACCTCCGAAGCGCTTCATCATCTTGGACACGTCCTTGAACTGCTTCAGCAGCAGGTTCACCTCGCTGATCGAGGTCCCGCTGCCGTTGGCGATCCGGGCCCGTCGCGATCCGTTGACCAGATCGGGGTGGGACCGCTCCTCGGGGGTCATCGAGCGGATGATCGCCTCGATTCGACCGAGCTCCTTCTCCCCGATGTCGGCGTTCTTCACCTCTTTCGGGATCCCCGGCATCATACCGATGATGTTCTGCAGGGGCCCCATCTTGCGGACCTGCTGCATCTGCTCGAGGAAGTCGTCCAGGGTGAACTCGCCCTCGAGGAACGCCTGCTCGGCCTTGGCCGCCACCTCGCGGTCGTACTGTTGCTCGACCTTCTCGATGAGGGTGAGCACGTCGCCCATCCCGAGGATCCGGTCGGCCATCCGGTCGGGGTGGAACTGCTCGAAGTCGGCCACCTTCTCGCCCACCGAGGCGAAGGCGATGGGCCGGCCGGTGACCTCCTTGACCGAGAGCGCGGCACCGCCCCGGGCGTCGCCGTCGAGCTTGGACAGGATCACGCCGTCGAGCTGGAGCGCCTCGTGGAAGGCCTCGGCCACTCCCACCGCGTCCTGACCGGTCATGGCGTCGACCACCAGGAAGGTGTAGTGCGGTCGCACCGCCCCGGAGATCTGGCGGACCTGCTCCATCATCTCGATGTCGATGGCCAACCGACCGGCGGTGTCGACGATGCACACGTCGCGACCCTTGTCGCGGGCCTCCTCGACGCCGGCGGCGGCCACGGCCACCGGGTCGGTGGGTTCGCTGAACACCGGCACCCCGACCTGGCCACCGAGGGTGCGCAGCTGGTCGACCGCGGCCGGGCGCTGGAGGTCGGCGCCCACGAGGATGGGGTTCCGGCCCTGTTGCTTGAACCAGCGCGCCAGCTTGGCGCAGGCGGTGGTCTTGCCGGAGCCCTGCAACCCCGCCAGCAGCACGACCGTCGGGGGCTTGTCGGCGAAGGTGATCTTGAGGGTCTGGCCGCCCAGGGTGCCGATGAGCTCGGCATGGACGATCTTGATGACCTGCTGGGCCGGGGTGAGGCTCTTGCTCAGGTCGGCCTCGAGGCACCGCTGCTTGATGCGCGCCAGCAGGTCCTTGACCACCCGGAAGTTGACGTCGGCCTCGAGCAGGGCCAGGCGGATCTCCCGCAGGACCTCGTCGATCTCGGGCTCGCCCATGCGCCCGCGGCTGCGCAGGCGCGCGAAGATCCCCTCGAAGCGATCGGTCAGCGTGTCGAACATGCGGGAGGCCAGGTTACCGGCCCGGGGCGCCCCGCCGGTCCGGGCGGTGTCGCTCCGGTCGCCGGAGCGGTCAGGAGAAGAGCGCCTCGACGAACTCGTCGGGATCGAACGGGATCAGGTCGTCGACCGTCTCGCCCAAGCCGACGAGCTTCACCGGGATGCCCAGCTCGCCCTGGATGGCAAGGACGATGCCGCCACGAGCGGAACCGTCGAGCTTGGTGAGCACCACGCCGGTCACCTCGACCGCCTCGGTGAAGACCTGGGCCTGGTTGAGCCCGTTCTGGCCCGTGGTGGCGTCGAGCACCAGCAGCACCTCGGTGACCCGGCCCGGCGGCTTCTCCGCCACCCGCCGCACCTTGCGCAGCTGCTCCATGAGGTTCACCTTGGTGTGCAGCCGCCCGGCCGTGTCCGCCAGCACCAGGTCGGCCTGGCGCGCCGCCGCCTGCTGCACGGCGTCGAAGATCACCGAGCTGGGGTCGCCGCCCTCGGCGCCCTGGACGAGCTCGGCGTCGACCCGCTGCGCCCACACCCCGAGCTGCTCGGCCGCCGCCGCCCGGAAGGTGTCGCCGGCGGCCATGACCACGGACCGGCCGTCCGCCTGCTGGATCTTGGCCAGCTTGCCGATGGTGGTGGTCTTGCCCACGCCGTTGACCCCCACGAACAGCCACACGTTGGGCGCGCCGGGCTCGTAGTGCAGGCTGCGGTCGGCCACCGCCAGGCGGGCCTTGAGGTCGCCCTTGAGCTGGGCCAGCAGGGCCTCGGGCTCGGTGATGTGCTTCTCGGCCACCTCGGCGCGCAGTTCCTCGAGCAGCGTGGTCGTGGTCTTGACGCCCACGTCGGCGCGGATCAGCGCCTCTTCGAGCTCCTCCCAGGTCTCCTCGTCGATCTCGGAGCGGGACAGCACCGAGCTGACGTAGCCGGCCAGCAGGCTGCGGGCCTTGGCCAGACGGTCGCGAAAGCGAGGCTTGACCGCCTCGGCCTGCTCCACCTCGACGGCGTTGGCCAGGGCTTCTTCGATCTCGGCGACGGTGGCGGGGTCGGGCTCTGCCTCGAGGGCGTCGCCCGCCTTCTCCGCCGGCGGCGGCTCTCCCGGGCGAGGGGCCAGTCCCACCCCCGACGACGGCTCGTTGAGCTCGGCCTGATCGACGTCGAGCTCGTGATCGGCCTGGTCGGGCGGCGCCGGCGGGCGCCGGTCGGCGCCGGCGCGGGGAGCCGCCACCGGCTCTTCCTCCGGCCAGGGGTTGCGCCGGGCGTCGACGATGCCGACGACCGAGGCGGTGAGGATCAAGAGCGCGACGATGAGGATGACGACGTCCATGGCGCTGGCAGCCTACCCACGACCGCTGGGCGCTCCCCGACCGGCGCCGGCCCCTCACCGGCTCGACGGCACGCCGTGGCGCACGTCAGCCGGCGGCCGCTCCCAGCCGCTCGCTGACCACCGCAGAGGCGCCTCCCGGGGCCATGGTGACCCCGTAGAGCACGTCGGCGATGCCCATCGTCCGCTGCTGGTGGCTGACGATGAGCAGCTGGGCCTCCTTGCGGAACTCCTGGATCAGGTCGAGGAAGCGGTGCAGGTTGACGTCGTCGAGGGCGGCTTCGACCTCGTCGAGGATGTAGAACGGCGACGGCCGGCTGCGGAAGACGGCGAAGAGGTACGCCAACGCCGTCAACGAGCGCTCCCCTCCCGAGAGGAGCGAGATGGAGCGCACGTTCTTGCCCGAGGGCCGGGCCCGCACCCGGATGCCGGTCTCCAGGGGGTTGCCGGGATCGGTCAGCTCCAGGCGCCCCTCCCCGCCCGGGAACAAGGTGGCGAACAGGCGGGTGAAGTTCTCGGCCACGTCGGCGAAGGCGGAGACGAACACGTCGACGATCTCGGCGTCGACGGCGCGGATGACCTTGGCCAGCTCCCGGCGCGAGCTCTTGACGTCGTCGAGCTGGTCCTCCAGGAACGCCTGTCGCTCGCGCAGCGAGGAGGCCTCCTCAAGGGCCAGGGGGTTCACCGGGCCCATCAGGCGCAGCTCGCGCTCGAGTGCCCGTGCCCGGGCGGCGGGGGGCGTCCCCTCGGGCAGCGGGGGGCACGGAGCCGCCAGCGCCTCCGCCGGCTCGGCGTCGAGGTCGCGCCGGAGGGCCTCGGTGGCGGCCTCGATCCGCAGCGCCAGCTCCTGGGCCTCCATGCCGGCGCGCAGCCCGCGCTCACGCAGCTCCTCCAGCCGGCGCTCGCCGGCCACGCGCTCGGCCCGGAGGTGATCGAGCCGCTGGCCGAGGGCCCGGGTCTGCTCGGACTGGCGGCGCCGGCGCTCGCGCAGCTCGGCGAGAGTGGCCTCGAGGACAGTCAGGCGGTCGCCCACCAGGGCCGCCAGGCGCTCGAGTGCGGTGCGGCGCCGGTCGAGCTCGACCCGCTCCGCCTCGGCGCGGGCCCGCCGGTCGCGCATCCCCGACAGGCGGTCCTCGACCTCGGACAGGCGCCGCTGGAGCCACGACCGACGGTCGGCCAGGCCCGTGGCCCGGACCTCGACGTCGGACCGGAGGGCGGCCACCGCCACCCCCCGCTCCTCGAGCCGGTGGCGCTCGGCGTCGAGCTCCCGGCGATGGGCTGCCGCCCGGTCCTCCTCGGCCTCGAGCGCCGGCAGGGCGGCCTCGAGCTGGGCCAGGTGACGGCGCTCGCCGGCGGCCGCCTCCCGCAGTGCCGCCAGCTGACCTCGCAGCTCCTCGACCTCGGCGGTCGCCGCCTCCGCCTCCCGTCGCACCCGGGCGGCGGCGTCGTCGGTGGTGGCCAGGACCGCAGCGTTGTCCCGAAGCGCCGAGGCCGCCTCCGCCTCCGCCCGACGGGCTTCGTCCCGCCAGGAGCGGGCCGCCCCCAGGCGCTGTTCGGCCTGCTGCACCGCCTCCTCGCCAGCACTGGCCCGCTGCCGTGCCTCGTCCCGCGCCGCCGAGGTGGCGCCCGTGGCCGCGCCGCCCACACGCCAGCCCTCGGGGCCGAAGCGGTCGCCGGCGCGGGTCACCACGACCGCGTCGGGGTGGCGCAGGGCGGCGTCGACCGCCGCCTCCCAGGCCGAGGGCCCGTCCCCGCCCACGCACGTCGCACCGCCGACGAGGACGTCGAGCAGCGCCGCCACCCCGGGGTGGCGGGAGCGGACGTGGGCCCGGACCGCCTCGCCACCCGGCGCCGGCGCCGGCGGCCGCCGCTCCAGGCCCAGCGCCAGCACCGCGCCCGTGCCCTCCTGGCGCAACACGTCGAGGGCCCGGCGGGCCGAGTGGTCGCCGTCCACCACCACCGCGGCCAACGCCTGGCCGGCGGCGGCCTCGAACGCCACCTCCCACCCTGGGTCCACCTCCACCAGCTCCTGGAGGGC
>JAHWJR010000035.1:0-4531 GCA_019348335.1 Actinomycetota bacterium | reverse complement strand
TCCGCTCCTGCAGGGAGGTGAGGCGCACCTCGGCCCGGGCGCACTCGGCCTCGCCCCGCTCGGCGGCGGTGCGCACGGCGGCCAGCGCACTGCGAGCCCGAGCCGCGGCGTCACCGGGATCACCGGAGAGCTCCGGGCGCCGACGGGACAGCGCCTCACGCTCGGCCGCCAGCGCCGCCTCGGCCCCGGCCACCCGCTCCAGGTCCGGGCGCAACGCCCGGACCTCGTCCTCGACCGCCTCGAGGTCGGCATGGAGACCGGCTGCCTCCGCCTCCAGCGTGGCCACGACGGTCCGATCGAGCGCCGCGTCCGCCTCCCGCTCGACGCTCCGCCGGCGCTCGGTGAGCACCGCCAGCAGTCCCCGAGCCTGAGCCGCCAGCCGCTCGATGCGGGCCAGGGGCTCGGCCAGGTCGTCGGCGCCGGCGGCCGTCAGCTCGACTCGGGCCTGCTCCACGGCGTCGTCGAGGCGGCGCAGCTCAGCGCGCGCCGAAGCGTCGTCCTCGGCCAGGCGGCCGGAGCCCTCGGTCGCCGCCGCCTGGCGCGCCTGCAGCCCCGCCAGCTCCCGCCCGGCGAGATGGAGCCGCAGGCCGTGGAGCTCCTCGACCAGGGCACCGTGGCGCTGCGCCGCCTCCGCCTGACGCTCCAAGGGGCGCAGCTGGCGGCGCACCTCCCGCACCAGGTCGGACAGCCGCACCAGGTTCCCCTCGGTGGACTCCAGCCGGCGCTCGGCCTTCTCCTTGCGGCGGCGGAACTTCAGCACGCCGGCGGCCTCCTCGATCACCGCCCGTCGCTCCTCCGGGCGGGCCTCGAGCACGGCGTCGAGCTGGCCCTGCCCCACGATGACGTGCTGGGTCCGGCCCACGCCGGAATCGCTCAGCAGCTCCTGGACGTCGAGCAACCGGCACGGCACCGAGTTGATGGCGTACTCGCTGGTCCCGCTGCGGAACAGCGTCCGGCTGATCGTCACCTCGGAGAACTCGATGGGCAGCATGCCCGAGCCGTTGTCGATGGTGAGGCTCACCTCGGCCCGCCCCAGGGCCGCCCGGTCAGCGGTCCCGGCGAAGATGACGTCGTCCATCTTCGACGAGCGGACCGTCCGCGGCCCCTGGGCCCCGAGGACCCACGCCACGGCGTCGACGACGTTGGACTTGCCGCTGCCGTTGGGCCCCACGACCACGGAGACCCCGGGCTCCAGGTGCAACGTGGTGGTGTCGGCGAAGGACTTGAAGCCCTTCAGCGTCAGGCTCTTGAGGTACACGCAGCCGTCGAGGCTAGGCGGCCCGGTCAGCCCAGCGGAGGATCCCGGCCTGATTACACCTGGCAGGCCGGGCAGAAGAACGTGGAGCGCTGGGACCATTTCTGGCGCACCACCGGCTGGCGGCACCTCCGGCAGGCCTGGCCCTCGCGGGCGTACACCTTGTGCTCGGCCTGGTAGTTGCCCACCACCCCGTAGAGGTCCCGGTACTGCTGGTCGCTCAGCGTCGAGCCCCGGTGCTTGATGGCGTCGTGCATGGTCTCGAGCACCGCCCGGTACAGCCGGCGCACCTCCTGGGTGCTCAGCGAGTCGGAGACCCGGTCGTGGCGCACGCCGGCGGCCCAGAGGATCTCGTCGCTGTAGATGTTGCCGATCCCGGCGATGAAGCGCTGGTCCATCAGCAACGTCTTGAGCTTCACCTTCCGGGCCCGTAGCAGCGCTCCGAAGACGTTCCAGCTCAACACGTCCTCGACGGGGTCGAAGCCCAGCTCTGCGATCTCGGGGACGTCGGTCTCCAACGTGTCGGCGGCCGCCACGAACAGCTCACCGAAGGTCCGAGGGTCGACGAAGCGCAGCTCGCCACCCTGGGTGAAGGTGAACGTCACGTGGGTGTGCGGCAGGACCTCGTCCTTGGCCGTGGCCTTGCGCAGCTGCCCGCTCATGCCGAGGTGCACGATGAGCACGTCCTCACCGATGGAGAACAGCAGGTACTTGCCCTTGCGGGTGACCCGCTCGAGCTTGCGCCCCTCCAGCTTGCCGATGAAGTGCTTCTTGTTGGGGTGGCGGCGGATGGCGCGCATGCCGGTGACCTCCACGGCCTTGATCCGCCGGCCCACCACCTCCTTCTCCAGATCACGGCGCAGCGTCTCCACCTCGGGCAGCTCGGGCATCAGGCGTCCGCGCCCTCTCCGGCGCCGTTCTCGGCGACCGAGGTCACCAGGGACTCCCACGCCATCTGGGCGGCCGCCTGCTCGGCCTGCTTCTTGGACCTGCCCTCGCCGGTGCCCCGGCGGTCGCCCACCTCCACCTCGGCGGAGAAGTGCTTGGCGTGATCCGGCCCCCGCTCGGTCACGGAGTAGCGGGGCAGGGTCTCGAACCGCGTGGCCGACAGCTCCTGGAGTCGCGTCTTGTAGTCGGTGCCCCCCGGCCCCGAGGCCGCCTCGGTGATGCGGTCGGCGAGCAGGTCGAGCACCAGCTCGGTCACCGCCTCCCAGCCGGCGTCGAGGTAGACGGCGCCGATGACGGCCTCGATGGCGTCGGCGAGGATCGAGGTCTTGTGCCGGCCGCCGGAGCTGTCCTCACCCTTCCCCAGGCGCAGCGCCTCGCCGACCTGCAGCTCGGCCGCCACCTCGGCCAGGACCACGGCGCTGACCACCGTGGCCCGGATCTTGGCCAGCTCCCCCTCGGGGAGCCGGGGGTAGGCCCGGTAGATGTGGTCGGTCACGACCAGGCCGAGCACGGCGTCGCCGAGGAACTCCAGCCGCTCGTTGGACTCCCCGCCCGGCGACTCGGCGCACCAGGAGCGGTGGGTCAGGGCGCGCACCAGCAGGTCGTCGTCTCGGAAGCGCTGCGGCAGGCGCCGGGACAGCGCCTGGAGCTCCGGCGCTGTCACCAACGGCTCAGTGGAGGCGCCCGAAGACGTAGTCGACGGCGTCACGCACGGTCTTCAGATCCTCGAGGTCCTCGTCCTCGATGCGAAAGCCGACCGTCCGCTCGCCCACCTCCTCCTCGATGGCCTCCACCAGCTCGATGAGGGCCAGGGAGTCGGCCTCGAGGTCCTCGCCGAAGGAGTCGGCCTCGGAGATCTCCGAGGCATCGATCTCGAGAATGTCAGCGAGGCGGTCACGGATGAGCTCGAAGACCTCGTTGCGGTCCATCGGGCTCTGCTCGACATGGGTCTCAGCGGGCACCAAAAGCTCCATCGACGTCGGGGGATTGGTTCAGCTCCGTCAGCAGCGGCATCGCGGAGACGGCTGCGGGATTGTACACGCCGTGCATTTGCCCGCTCGTGAACGGCAGCCCGCCGGCGTTCAGGAGGGGACCGAGGGCGACACCGCCGTCACCAGCGAGCCGACGAGGTCGGCCTCGACCATCTCCTTGGCCACGGCCAGGGCGTTGACCACCGCCGTGGCCGACGAGGAGCCGTGGCTGATGATGCACACGCCGTTGACGCCGAGGAGCATGGCGCCGCCGTAACTGTCGGGGTTGAGCTCGTCGACCAGGGGCAGCACCGCCGGCCACAGCACCTCGAACGCCTCCCGCAGCTCGTCGGTGGCGGTCATGACCTCGAGCAGGGCCCGCTCCACGAAGCGCATCCCCCCCTCGAGGGTCTTGAGCACCACGTTGCCGGTGAACCCGTCGGTCACCACCACGTCGACATCGGCGCTCATCACGTCACGACCCTCGACGTTGCCCACGAAGGTCCCTCCGCAGTCCTCCCGCCACGCCGGGTCCTCGAGCAGGGTGTGGGTCTCCTTGACCAGAGGGGTGCCCTTGCTGGCCTCCTCCCCGACCGAGAGCAGCCCCACCCGGGGCTCGTCGAGCCCGTAGCGAGAGCGGGCGTAGGCGCAACCCATCTGGGCGAACTGCACCAACCACGAGGGATGGCACTCGACGTTGGCCCCGGCGTCGAGCAGGACAGTGGGTATGGACCCGGGCACGGGGATGGGGGTGGCGATAGCGGGACGGTGCACCCCCCGGATCCGCCCCATGCGCAGCAGGGCGCTGGCCATGGCCGCCCCGGTGTTGCCGGCGCTGACCATGGCGGAGGCGGTCCCGTCCCGCACCGCCTCGGCCGCCCGCACCACGGACGCGTCCTTCTTGCGCCGTACCGACGCGCCGGGATCGTCGTGCATCTCGATGACCTCGTCGCAGGCCAGCACCTCGAGGTCGCCGCCACCGGCGGCGGCGATGGCGTCGGGGCGCCCCACGAGCAGGACCGGCACGCCGTGTTCGTCCGCGGCGCGGCGGGCACCGACGACGATCTCACCCGGGGCCTGGTCGCCTCCCATGGCGTCGACGGCCACCGGCTTCACTGCCCGGCCTCCGTCGGCTGGTCGCCCCCGCGGCACCCGCGCCCACGGGCGCGTCCGCTCACTCGACGTCGATGGCCTGGCGGCCGCCGTACCACCCGCAGGTGGGGCACACGACGTGGGGCAGCTTCGCCGAAGAGCACTGCGGGCAGAGGCTGCGGGGTGGGCTGCTCAGCCGCCACGAGGCAGCGCGGCGGCTGCGGCTCTTGGCCTTGCTGGTCTTCTTCTTGGGCACGGCCATGCC
>JAHWJR010000034.1:8265-14020 GCA_019348335.1 Actinomycetota bacterium | reverse complement strand
CGACCCGACGACGACCACCCCGACGACCAGGATCAGCCACCGGCCGCTCAGCATCGGCACCGCGCAGTCACACGATTGGCTCGGCCCGAACGTCACATGGTCTCCCTTCCGGGGCCCTCGGGCCCTTGGGCGCTGTGAGGGTGCCGACAACTCCCCGCCCGCCGAAGTAGCAGCGAGACTCGCCCCCATGCACTATTTCAGGTCCTGACCCGCCGGCTCCGTGGGTCGCCGCGCTCGGCGGGTTCGCCGCTTCGTTCGCTCGGGGGTGACGACGCCCGGAGCTTCACCAGCGCGCCCACGGCAACGACGCCCACGACGAGCGCGGTCCACTGGCTGCCGTTCAGCCCGGTGCCGTGGGTCACGTCGAGGCGGAAGAAGCCTTCCACGAACCGGACGAGCCCGTAGGACGCGGCGAAGACGAGAGTGAGGAACGCCTCTCGGCGGGGCCGGCGGGCGAGCCAGACGAGCAGTGCGAACACCAGGGCGGCGCCGACCATGTCGTAGAGGGCGGTCTGGTGGACGGCCTGCCCGGCCGGAGCGACGCAGGGCGAACCGGTCGGACCAGTGGGGCAGACGTAGCCGAGGAAGAACTCGGTGGGCTTGCCCAGGTGGTCGGCGATGATCAAATCGCCGGTGCGACCGACGGCGATGCCGAGGGCCACCCCGGGCACGGCCGCGTCCAGGTACCGCCACAGCGGGATGTCGAGCTGCCGCAGCTTGGGGTAGCCCGCGACGAGGGCGCCGGCCAACCCGCCCAGCAGCGAGAAGCCGCCCTCCCACACCCGCACGACGTCGAAGGGGCGATCGGCGTAGCTCCCGAGGTGGTTGAGGACGTACGCCAGGCGAGCGCCGACGATGCCGCCCAGAAGCGCCCATGTCAGGGGATCGAGCACCTGATCCGCAGTGATGCCCCGCTGCGCAGCACGGGGCAGTGTGAGGCGGGCCCCGATGAGCACTCCGACCGCGATCATGACCCCATGGGGTGAGAGCTGGAACAAGCCCAGGTCAACGTGCAAGAAGGGCTCGTACGACAGATATGCGATCACGTGCGTCACAGGGTGACTTCCTGAGCCAGCGGGCAAGCTCCTCGGATACTACATCTTGTCGTGCGAGCCGGCCCAGTCCTTCTATGCTCCTACAGTGGTTCGTAGTAGCGACCCGAGGACCACTGCTGGCGACCCAGCTGGCCCGCTCGTCATGGGAAGCCGGGACCGAGGGCCCGATGGCGCGCCCCACCGCGGTGTGGCGCTGAGGCTGGTGGGCGCCGCCGGTCGGTTGCTGATTGCTGCCGGCGGCTTGCTGCTGCTCTTCGTCGCCTACCAGCTGTTCGGCACCAACCTGGTCGAGGCCCGCAACCAGAGCGCGCTCCGGGAGCAGTTCGAGCGCCAACTCGTGGAAGCCGGACCACCACCGGTGCCGAGCGGCGGGAGCGAAGCACCGGTGACGGTGCCGCCACCTGCGCCCGGCGATCCGATCGGGCGGATGGAGATCCCCCGCATCGGGGTGGACCGCATCCTCGTCGAGGGCATCTCCGTCGAGGACCTGAAAAAGGGGCCAGGCCACTACCCGGATGCTCCCATGCCTGGCGGTCAAGGCAACGTGGCGATCGCCGGCCATCGTACGACCTACGGGGCACCGTTCTACCGGCTCGACGAGCTCGTGGTGGGCGACCCCATCATCGTCAGTTCCCCGCAGGGGCAGTTCCGGTACGAGGTGAGCGAGTCCCTGGTGGTCGAACCTGATCGAGTCGACGTCGTGGCTCCCACGCCCGACGCCCGCCTGACGTTGGTCACCTGCACGCCCCGCTTCAGCGCTCGTCAGCGTCTGATCGTCGTGGCCGCCCTCGTCGGCGAACCCCTTTCTCCGCCCGGTCCTCCACCGCTGTCGGCGACGCCCGGTGCCGTCGGCCCCGATCAGGAGGCGTCGCTGACGGGCGATCTCGCGGCCGAAGAGGCGTCGGCGGGGCCGGCGGTGGCCTGGGGGCTTGCCGCCGGTGCCGTGGCGCTGCTGGTGTGGCTGGTGGGCCGACGGTGGCGCCGGTGGCCGGCCTACGTGCTGGGTGCACCCGCCTTCCTTGTCGTGCTCGCCATGTTCTTCGAAAGCCTCAGCCGGTTGTTGCCGGCAAGCCTGTGAGAGCCCGGAGCAGGAGCGCCGTACACCGGTGTCGCCGAGCGTGGGCTACGACAGGTTGTCGAGAAGTCCGGCCCGTGTCGGTTGGCATACCCACCCCGGGTGGGTAGGGTCTCACTATGAAGTCCGCCCAGCAACGCAAGGCGCTGCAGTCGCTGGAGACGGTCGGGGGGCACCTCGATGCCGTCATAGGCATGGTGGAGGACCGGACGAGCTGCCCGGATGTGGTGAAGCAGCTGACGGTCGCCCAGGCGGGGATCGAGGCCACCGGCCGGGTGGTGTTCCGCAACCACCTGGAGACGTGCGTTGCCACCTCGATCCGGGACGGGCGGACCGAGGAGGTGCTGGACGAGCTGATGGAGACCCTGAAGTACGGCCGACGCTTCCTGCGGCCATCCCCCGAGCCCTCAGCCCGTAGGGACACCGACCATCGAGTGAGGAGCTGACATGGCCGAGACCATCACCCCCGCCGAGCCGACAACGGTGGACTTCGACGTCGAGGGCATGACCTGCGGGTCGTGTGCCTCCCGTGTGCAGCGAGTTCTGGCCAAGCAGCCGGGAGTCGCCGAGGCTGACGTCAACTTCGCCACCTCCAAGGCCAGGGTGGCCTTCGATGCCGGCGAGACCACGGTCGAGGGCCTGCAGGCAGCAGTGGAGAAGTCTGGCTACGCCCTTCTTGCCTCGGGCGGCCGAAGCGTGGACTTCGACGTCGAGGGCATGACCTGCGGCTCGTGCGCGGCGCGCGTGCAGCGCGTCCTCGACGACCACGACGGCGTCCGGGAGGCGGAGGTCAACTTCGCCACGGGCAGAGCCCGGGTCACCTTCGCACCAGGAGCCGACGTGGACGTCCTAGCCGACGCCGTGGCCCGTATCGGCTACGGGTTGGCCAGAGTGGGAGAGGGGCCGGCGGCCCGCCACGACGCGGCGGCCGAGGAGGAGGCCGCTCGCCGCCGTTGGCTGAAGCGGGTGGTGCTGGCCTGGCCGCTGGCTCTCGTGGTCTTCGCCCTTTCGCCCATGTTGCCCTTGGGCATCGCCGAGCAGTGGTGGGCGCGGTGGGGATCGCTGGTGCTGACGGTGCCGGTGCAGTTCTACGTCGGGTGGCCCTTCCTCGTCGGGGCGGCCAAGCGGGCCCGGACGTTGAGCGCCAACATGGACACCCTCATCGCCATCGGCACCCTGGCGGCTTTCTCCCTGTCGACCGTCGAGCTGTTCCTCGGCGGGGAGTTGTACTACGAGATCGCCGCCTTGCTCATTGCCTTCTTGGTGCTGGGCCGCTACTTCGAGGCTCGGGCCAAGGGGCGGGCCGGCCAGGCCATCCGGGCCCTGCTGGAGCTCGGCGCCAAGGAAGCCCGTGTCATCCGTGACGGCCAAGAGATGATGGTGCCGGTCGACCAGGTTGTGGTCGGCGACCACATGCGAATCCGTCCGGGGGAGAAGATCCCGACTGACGGCAGGGTCGTCGACGGGGCGTCGGCGGTCGACGAGTCGATGCTGACCGGTGAATCGGTGCCGGTCGAGAAATCCGAGGGGAGTACGGTGGCGGGGGCGACGGTGAACGCCAGCGGCGTCCTCACCGTGGTGGCCACCGCCGTGGGTGCCGATACCGCCTTGGCCCAGATCGTGAAGCTGGTCGAGGACGCGCAGGCCTCCAAGGCACCGGTACAACGCCTCGTCGACCGCATCTCCGCGGTGTTCGTGCCCGTGGTGCTCGGTGTCGCCGCCCTGACCTTCGTGGCCTGGTGGACCTTGGTGGGTGAGCCGGTCGACGGGGTGGTGGCCGCCGTCGCCGTGCTCATCATCGCCTGCCCGTGCGCCCTCGGCCTGGCCACTCCGACCGCGATCATGGTCGGCACCGGGCGGGGTGCCGAGCTCGGGGTCCTGATCAAGAGCGTCGAGATCCTCGAGCGGACCCGCAAGATCACCACCGTCGTGTTCGACAAGACGGGAACCCTGACCCAGGGGCACATGGCGCTCACCGATGTGGTGGCAGGGCCGGGACAGGACGAGGCCGAGCTGCTGCGCCGAAGCGGTGCCGTGGAAGCCGACAGCGAGCACCCGATCGGCCAAGCGGTGGTCACAGCCGCTCGCGAGCGTGTCGGCGAGCTCCCCAAGGTCGTCGGCTTCGAGGCCGTGCCCGGGCACGGCGCCCGTGCCGAGGTCGACGGAGCCACGGTGTGGGTCGGGCGTCGCAAGCTGATGGCCGAGGGCGGCCTGGTGCTCTCCGAAGCGCTGGAGGAGGTCGCCGTTCGACTCGAGCGGGAGGCGAAGACGGCGGTGTTCGTCGGCTGGTCGGGCGAAGCTCGAGGCGTGCTCGCCGTCGCCGACACGGTGAAGGAAGAGGCGGGTGCGGTGGTCGACCGGCTCCACCGCATGGGCCTCGAAGTGGCCATGATCACCGGGGACAACGCCCGCACTGCCGACGCCATCGCCGCCCGGGTCGGCATCGACCGCGTCCTGGCCGAAGTGCTTCCTCAAGACAAGGTCAGGGAGGTGACCCGCCTCCAAGCCGAGGGGCGCACCGTGGCCATGGTGGGCGACGGCGTGAACGACGCACCCGCCCTGGTGCAGGCCGACCTTGGCGTCGCCATCGGGACCGGCACCGACGTTGCCATCGAGTCGAGTGACATCACCTTGATGCGAGGTGATCTCCAAGGCGTGGTGACCGCCATCGAGCTCTCTCGCCGAACCTACCGGACGATCCTGCAGAACCTGGGTTGGGCCTTTGGCTACAACGTCTCCGCCATCCCACTGGCCTCACTTGGACTGCTGAACCCCATCATCGCCGGGGCTGCGATGGCGTTCTCCAGCGTGAGCGTCGTCACCAACGCTCTGCGACTGCGGCGGTTCGGGAAGTGACGAGGTGACCGACCCCGCACAACAGGGCGCCCCGTGGGGACCGGAGCCGGGCCCTCTCCGTTGTGTTCGGCCTCAAGTTGCCGGCACCCATCTCCGACACCATGTAGGATCTGCTGCCCGGACAGACGGACGGGCCATACAGGAAGGACCATGCTGATGTGCCTGAAAAAGAAAGTGATCGGCGGGCTCGTGGCCGCGGCCGTTGCGATCTACCTGCTCGTACCGGACCTGTTCGCAGCGGCCCTGCCGCTGCTGATCCTCGCCGCCTGCCCGCTGTCGATGCTGCTGATGATGCGGATGATGTCCGGGGGGTCGACGAAGGGTTCTACTGACACCGAGGGATCCTCCGGCGATGTCGACGAGCTGGCCCAGTTGCGAGGTGAGGTTGATCGGCTCCGAGCCGAGCAGGGGGGTCAGCGCACCGCCTCCGAGACTCCCGACCTGCGCTGATCGCCAACGCCGTCCGGGCTCGCGCCCGGGGCCTGGGGAAGCGAGTTGCGCGGTGCGCTGCCTACGCCAGACCCGGTCAGGCTTCGATGTCCTTCCGGCGCTGCAGGTAGTCGTCCCGCGACAGCTCGCCGGCGGCATACCGCCGGTCGAGCTCCGTGCGGCTGCGACTGGCGCCGCCACCGCCGCCACCCGGATCGCGGCGGGACTGGGCGATCCACATGAGCGCGGCACCAGCGACGACGGCGAGGAGGACGAGCAGGATCAGCAGGACGGCGCCACCGGCGCCGCCGTCCATCATGCTGCCGCCGTGCATCATGGC
>JAHWJR010000034.1:0-8165 GCA_019348335.1 Actinomycetota bacterium | reverse complement strand
TGGCCTGAGAAGTCGGTCACCACGGCTTGCTGGCTGCGAGGCGCTCGACGATGCCGAGGCGACGCCGCTCTGAATGGTCGACCTCGAAGCCGGCGGCGGTGACCTCTTCCAGTGGCTCTCGCAGCAGGTGGTCACACATCACCCGCAGGAAGATCGGCTGCAGCGCCCGCTGGGCGGCGTGAACGGGCCCCACGGGGCTCCGTACGTGCTCCAGGGCGAGGAGTCGCCCTCCCGGCCGGAGCACCCGCCAGGCCTCCTCCACCGCACGGTGCGGTTCGGGAATGCTGCACAGCGCCAGGGTGAACACGACCGTGTCGACCGACGCGTCGGGGAGGTCCAGCCGCTGTGCGTCGCCGACGCGAAGGTCCACGTCCAGAGGAAGTGGCGCCGCTCGTCGGCGTGCTCGGGCCAGCATCGGCTCGCTCAGGTCCACGCCGATGACCCGGGTTCCCGCCGGGTACAGGGGCAGGTTTCGCCCCGTGCCCACCGCCAGTTCCAGGACCTCGCCCTTCACCCGGGACGTGACCCACTGACGGCCACCGGCGAACAGCACGCGATCGATGACGGCCATCATGGCGTCGTAGCTGCCCGCGGCCCGGTCGTAGACGGTGCGGACTCGCTCCATCTCCTCGCCGTCGCCGTTCACAGGAGTACGGCCCGTCCGCCTAGCACGGCACCGGGCACGGTCAAGGGGTCGTGGCCAGAGCCGACGTCACCCTCGCGCCCCGCTCCCCATCATCGAGCCCATCCCCGACATCATCGAGCCCATCCCCGGCTCCATCGATCCCATCGATGTCGAGCACTCCTGCATCATCTCCTCAGCGCCCTCGGCGTCGTGCATGCGGGCCGCGCTGCCCTCACCGTGCATGGCGTTCATCATCCGGTGCATGGCGTCGTGGTCAGCCATCATCCCGTGCATGCCCTCGCGGTCGGGCGTGTGCGCCTCGGCCGTCGCCGGGCCGGCGAAGCTGGCCCAGAGCCCGGCTGCGCCGACGACGACGAGAGCAACAGCGAGTGCCGTTTGCAGCCACCAGGCCCGGCGGTGGGTGGGTCGTTGCTGATCGAGTGCGTTCATTGCGGTCTCCCTCTATGGCTGGGCTGCGTCGGTCGTGGCGTTGCGGCGAGCCTGAGCCGTCCGCAGATGCTGTACCTCGGCTCGCAGGGCGGCGACCTCATCGTCGACTCCTCATCGTCGAGCGGTCCTACCCACTCTACAACGACACGATGTACGAGCAGCCTCGCCGTCCGGGTCGGTCACCGTGGGAACCACGTGGCAGGAAGCACAGCTGGTTGCAGGCTCGGCGGCAGGACCCTCAAGTGGCGTTCCATGAGCGCCGACACTGTGTAGTGTTGCGGAGCCGTCGTCGAGAAGGTCGAGGGACATGCGGGACATCCTTCTGGGCACGACCATCATCGCCGCCTTCCTCGGCGGCATGGTCGCCCTCTTCGCCCCGTGCTGCATCTCCGTGATGCTGCCGGCGTACTTCGCCAGCAGCTTCCAACGTCGTCGGGCGCTGGCGTTGATGACGTTGGTGTTCGCTCTCGGGGTCGCCGCGGTCATCCTGCCCATCGCCTTCGGTGCGTCCTGGCTCACCCGGGTCATCATCGAAGGCCACATGTGGATCTTTCTCGTCGGTGGGGCGCTGATGTTCGCGCTCGGTCTCGCCACCATCGCCGGCTGGAAGCTCCCGCTTCCGATGCCGGGCATGACCGCCCGTCGAGACCGCAGCGTTGGGTCAGTGTTCGGCCTCGGGGCGTTCTCCGGCATCGCCAGCGCCTGTTGCGCACCCGTCCTGGCCGGTGTGGTGGCGCTCTCAGGCGCTGCGGGGTCATTCGCCTCGGCGCTGGTCGTCGGCGTCGCTTACGTCTTCGGGATGGTCGTGCCACTCTTCGTGATCGCGCTCCTGTGGGACCGCTATGACTGGGGCAGCAGCGCCCTCATCCGAGGCCGAACGTTGTCGTTCCGCGCCCTCGGCCATCGCCTGCAGGTCCACACCACCGCCCTCGCCAGTGGGATCCTGCTCATGGCCATGGGCGTCCTGGTCGTGGTGTTGGGGTTCAGCGGAGACGCCATGACCACCAGTGGCTGGCAGGCGCGCATCGGCGCCGAGATCCAGCACTACGCCGCCGTCGTGGTCTCGTGGCTCGACGGCATCCCCGGGTGGGTCACGGCGGTCGCTGTCTTCGGTGCGCTCGGCTGGATCGTGCGTATCGCCCTGCGCCAGCACCTCGACGCCGTCACGGCCACTCCCCTGGGCGACAGCGACCTCGACTCCACGCCGTCTGATCCGCCCGACCCCGAGCACGCCCTGGCGGCGACCAGCGAAGGAGATCGTTCGTGACCACGAAGACCGAGGCCGAGCGCCAGCGACCACCGCGCAGAGCGGCTCAGGCGGCGAGGAACGCAGAGAGACGCAAGCAGGAGCAGCGCCGCCTGGCCGTGCGGGTCGCGATCGGCAGCGCCGCCATCCTCGCCCTGCTCTTCGCCCTCACGCTCACCGGCGGCGGGGATGGGGACACCAGCGGCGCCATCAACCCCGGCGGAGGACCGAGATTCGATGTCGGCCATCCTGGCCCCGGCCAGCAGGCGCCGACCTTCGAGCTGCCTTCCTCCGCCGGCGGCACGTTCGATCTCGCCGACGCCCGAGGTGAGAACGTCCTGCTCTACTTCCAGGAAGGGATCATGTGCCAGCCGTGCTGGACGCAGATCACCGACATGGAGAAGCGCTTCGAGGACTTCGAAGCCCTCGGCGTCGACCGGCTGGTGAGCATCACCGTCGATCCGCTCGACCTGCTGCGCCAGAAGGTGGCCGACGAAGGCATCCAGTCGGAGGTGTTGTCAGACCCCAGCCTGTCCCTGGCAGACGACTACCAGGCGAACCAGTACGGGATGATGGGCACGTCCATGTACGGCCACACCTTCGTCCTCGTAGGGCCCGATGGCACCATCCGCTGGCGGGCCGACTACGGGGGCAAGCCCGACTACACCATGTACCTCGAGCCCGACGACCTTCTCGAGGACATGGCAGCCGGGCGTACGTCAGGCGGCGCCGAGGAGGCGGATCCACCCGGCGGGGCGGGCGGATGAGGAAGGCGACGCTTCTGACCAAAGCCGACTGCGCGCTGTGCGACCGGGCGAAGGGCGTCCTCGAGCGTCTCGCCGACGAAGGCGCCCTCGATGTCGAGCTGGTCGACCTCTCCTCGCCGGAAGGCGAAGAGATCGCCGTTGCGGCTGGGATGGCGTTCCCGCCCGGCCTGCTGCTCGATGGGGAACCGTTCAGCTACGGACGGCTCTCGGAACGAAAGCTCCGCCGCGAGCTGGCCAAGCCGCCGCACCCTCTCCACTGACAGCAGTCACTGCCAGCCTTCGCCACGACGGTCAGGGCGGCGCCGAAGGCGGCCATCAGTCGGCGTAGTCCTCCGGGTTGGCCACGAACTCCTCCTGGCAGCTCTCGCTGCAGAAGTAGTAGGTCGTGCCGTCGTGCTCGGCACGGCCCACGGCGTCGCTGTCCTCGATGCTCATCGCACAGACCGGATCGGTGACCTTCATCGCTGCTCCTTCTCCTGGGTTGACGGTGACGGGCGCCGGTGTACGCCCGGGCAGGGCCTACCCCGACGACACTTTGGCCGACTCGGAGCACGCCCGGCACCGGCCGGGCACGGCGAAGTGGCGGGGTTCCATCTCGAAGTCGAAGTCGCTGCGCAACCGGCGCCGAAACCCCTCCAGCGCCCGGTCAGGGACCTCGACGACCAGGCCGCAGGCCTCGCACACGAGATGGTGATGGGTGTCGTCGGCGAAGTGGTAGACGGCCGGTCCGTGCCCCAGGTGCACGTGGTCGATCACGCCGAGGCGCTCGAGGTCGTCGAGGAAGCGGTAGACGGTCGACTCGTGGGTCTCGGGGTGGCGAACCTGCACGTCGGCGGTCAGTTGCTCGGCGGTGGGGTGGTCGGCGTGGTCGATGAGGGCCCGGAGGATGGCCCGCCGGGGGGCGGTGACCCGCCCTCCGTGGGCCCGCAGGAGGGCGAGCACCTCGTCGAACCGGTCGGCCGCCGCCATCCCGACAGGCTAACCCGGCCCGTCGCCGCTACTGCGACCAGGTCGCAACTGCATCCGGGTTGGCGCTAGCGTACGAACAGTGAGCGTGCGCACGACGAGCGCAGCCATGGCCCTCGCCGTGGTCGTCGGCCTGTTGGGCGTGTCCTGCGGTGGGGCCGGCGGCGGCCAGGCGGGCTTTGCCGAAGGAGACAACCGGGTGAAGGTGGCAACCACGGTGGCGCCCATCACCAGCATCGTCGCCGGCATCGTCGGCGACCGGGCCGACGTGCAGGGCATCGTCCCGGAGGGGACCGACTCGCACACCTTCGAGCCCCGCCCCAGCGTGGCCGAGCTGTTGTCGGAGGCCGACGTGGTCTACCTGAACGGGCTGGGGCTGGAGGAGCCCACGCGGGCACTGGCCGAGGAGAACCTGCGGGCCGGCGCCGAGATCGTCGAGCTGGGAGCCCAGACGATCTCTCCGGAGCGCTACCTCTACGACGACTCGTTCCCCGAGGAGGAAGGGGAGCCCAACCCTCACCTGTGGACCGATCCCACGCTGGCCCGCCGGTACGCCGAGATCGTCAAGGACGAGATGTCCGGGCGCGATCCCGGCAACGCCGACCACTACGCCGCCAACTACGCGGCGTTCGACGAGCTGGTCGACGAGCTCGACGCCGCCATGCGGGCGTCGTTCGCCACCATCCCCCAGCGGGAGCTGCTCACCTACCACGACGCCTACGCCTACTTCGCCGACACCTACGACTGGGACATCATCGGGGCCATCCAGGTCTCCGACTTCGAGGACCCCACTCCCGCCGAGGTGGTGAAGCTGATCGACCAGATCGAGGAGCGGGGTGTCCCGGCCATCTTCGGCTCCGAGGTGTTCCCCAGCCCGGTGCTCGAGCAGATCGGCCGGGAGACGGGGGTCCGCTACGTCGACGAGCTTCGTGACGACGACCTCCCGGGCGACCCCGGGGACCCCGAGCACTCGTGGCTGGGGCTCATGCGGTTCAACTACATCACCATGACCGAGGCCCTCGGGGGGGACGCCTCCGCCCTGGAGGCGGTCGAGCTGCGCACGGTGGCGCCGGACACGGCGAGGTACCCGCAGTGACGCCTTCGAGCGCCACCGAGCTGGTGCGCCTGGCCGGCGTCAGCTGCAGCTACGGCGGCGACCCGGTGCTGGCGGACGTCGACCTGGCCGTCACCGCCCGGCAGTTCAGCGGGATCGTGGGGCCGTCGGGATCGGGCAAGACCACCCTCCTGCGGGTGCTGCTGGGCAGCGTGGAGCCCAGCGCCGGGACGGTGTGGCGCCGCCCGGGCCTCCGTGTCGGCTACGTGCCCCAGGTCGAGGCGGTCGACTGGAGCTTCCCCGTCACCGTGAGCGAGTGCGTCCTCATGGCTCGGACCCATGGCCGCGTCCTCCCCTGGCGCAGCCGCAGCGAGCAGGCCGAGGTGCGGGACATCCTCGGTCGTCTCGGCATCGAGGAGCTGGCGTCGCGCCACATCCGTGACCTGTCGGGGGGTCAGCAGCAGCGGGTGTTCATCGCCCGGGCCCTGCTGGGCGCGCCGGAGCTGCTGCTCATGGACGAGCCCACCTCCGGCGTCGACGTCCGCACCCGCCACGACGTGCTCCACCTCCTCGAGGACCTGCACGGTGACGGGCTGGCCATCGTGCTCACCACCCACGACCTCAACGGCATGGCCGCCCACCTGCCCCACATCGTGTGCCTGAACACCGAGGTCCTCGGCGAGGGCAGCCCCCGCCAGGTGCTGACCCCGGACGTGCTCGAGCGCACCTACGGAGCGAGGATGGAGATCCTCGAGCACGCCGGGATGCCGGTGGTGCTCGACCGGTACGCCCCCGCCGACAACGTCGTGCGGCTCCGCAACAAGGGGGCCTGAGGTGGAGGAGCTGCTGCGGCCCTTCGACTTCGAGTTCTTCCGCAACGGGCTGATCGTCGCCACCCTCGCCGGTGCGCTGTGCGGCATGGTCGGCGTCTACGTCGTGCTCAAGGGCATGAGCTACATCGGCCACGGCCTGTCCCACGCCATCTTCGGCGGGTTCGCTGCCAGCGCCCTGCTCGGCGTCAACTTCGCCCTCGGCGCCGGCGTGTGGGGCGTGGCCTCCGCCCTCATGATCAACGGCGTCACCCGGCGCCGGGTGATCGGCGCCGACGCCGCCATCGGCGTCATCACCACCGCCTCGTTCGCCCTGGGCCTGGCCCTGTTCGCCGTCTTCGGCCGGGCCGGCCGCAGCTTCGACGCCGCCCTGTTCGGGAGCATCCTCGGCGTGGGGTCCGAGGACGTGTGGGCCATCGTCGCCGTCACCGTGCTGGTGGCCCTGGTCGTGTTCTTCGGCTACCGGCAGCTGCTGTTCACCACGTTCGACCCGGAGGTCGCCGAGGCGTCCGGTGTGCGCACCGCCCGGGTCGACGCCCTGCTGATGCTGGCGCTGGCCGGCTCCATCCTCGCCACCATGCAGGTGCTCGGCGTCACCCTCATCGCCGCCACGCTGGTCATCCCCGCCACCGTCGCCCGCATGCTCACCGACTCGTTCAGTCGCATGCTGTTGCTGGCCACCGGCATCGGCGCCGTCACCGGCTTCGTGGGCATGAACCTCAGCTACCACCTCGACGTCCAGTCGGGCCCCACCATCGTGCTGGTCGGCGCCGCCCTGTTCGCTGTCGTGTTCGCCGTCACCGGCCGGCGTGGGCGCCGGCGCACCGCCGGCCTTGACCGGCACGCCACCACGCCGCTGGCGCCCGTCTCCTCCACGCCCCGCTGACCTTGCGCCGACGGTGACCGCACAACCGGTCTCGACGCGGGAGCGACGGCGCTCCCCCGCGCTCTCGGCCATGGACGAGGAGCGGGCAGCACAGCTGCGGCAGATGAAGTGGCGGGCAACCGGGTTGTTGGTGGCGGTGTCAGTCGTCTTCGTGGCCCTGGCGGTCCAGCCCTCGGAGGCGGCGTGGGTGGGCTACGCCATCGCCACCGCCGAGGGCTCGATGGTCGGCGGCCTGGCCGACTGGTTCGCGGTCACGGCGCTGTTCCGCCACCCGCTGGGCATCCCCATTCCCCACACCGCCATCATCCGCCGGCGCAAGGACCAGTTCGCCGAGACCCTCGGCGCCTTCGTGCGGGACAACTTCCTCAGCCCCGCCGTCATCGCCGAGCGGGTCCGCGCCGCCCAGGTGGCACGCCGGACGGCGACCTGGCTCACCGAGCCCGGTACGTCCGAGACCGTCGCCGGCACGGTGGTGGACGGGCTGGTCGGCGCCGTCGACCTGGTGGGCGACGACGACCTCCACCGGCTCCTGCACGACGAGATCGACCAGGCGGTGCGGTCGGTGCCGTTCGGCCGGATCGCCGGCCGGGCGCTGGAGGCGGCCGTCGGCGAGCAGCGACACCGCCCGCTCGTCGACGCCGGGCTCCGCGGCGCCGTCACCCTTCTCGACGAGCAGCGTGAGCCCCTCCGGCAGCGGTTCGCCGAGTCGTCCCCGTGGTGGATCCCCGGCGCCGTCGAAGGCCGCGTCTTCGACCGGCTGCTCGACGGCGTGCGGCTGTTGCTGGCGTCGGTGGCCGAAGACCCCGACCACGAGCTGCGGACCACCGTCGACCACCGGCTCCTCCGGCTGGCCGGCAAGCTGCAACACGACCCCGCCACCGCGGCCAAGGTCGACGAGGCGGTCACCGGCGTCCTCGACCATCCGGACGCCCGTGGCTGGACCCGCACGGTGTGGGCCGACCTGAGCCGGGCGCTGCACGAGCAGCGTGACGACCCGGGCTCCCGACTGCGCACGCGGGTCGCCGAGGCGGTGCTGGCCGTCGGTCACCGCCTGGCCGACGACCCCGCCCTGCAGGAGCGGATCACCGCCGCCGCCGAGACGGCGGTCGGCTCGGCCGTCGAGCGCCACCGTGACGAGATCTCGTCGCTCGTGAGCGCCACCATGGCCGGTTGGGACGCCGACGAGACCTCCACCCGGCTCGAGCTCCTGCTCGGCCGGGACCTGCAGTTCATCCGCATCAACGGCACCGTGGTCGGCGGCCTCGCCGGCTTCGTCCTGCACACCGTGGCCGACGTGCTGGGGCGGGCGTGAGGCAGACCTCAAGGGCAGCGGCCCGGGTT
>JAHWJR010000191.1:2221-4124 GCA_019348335.1 Actinomycetota bacterium | reverse complement strand
CCCGCCGGCGACGCGCTACATCTGGTCGCGCCCGCCGAGCGGGTTGCCGCGCTGCGGTGCGGGCGCCGGGAGCGCGGTCACCGCTCCTCCATCGCCGCGAGCTCCGCCCTCGCCCGAAGAGCGTGGATGGGGTGGAAGTGCGGGTTGATCTCGAGTGCCAGCTCGAGGTCGCGTCGCGCGCCCTCGGCGTCGCCGAGGGCGCTGCGGATGATGCCCGCGTGGAACGCCCAGAGCGCGTTCCGCGTGCCGATCGACCGCGCGCGATCCGACCACTCGAGCGCCTCGCGATTGCGGCCGGTGCGGTGCAGGGCCCAGGCGTACGCGTCCTGCATCTCGACGAACGGCCGCTCGACGACCGCCGCCTCGGCGAGCGTCAGCGCCTCCGCGGGATCGCCATGGTCCGCTTCGTAGAGGAGGGCGTCGACGTCGGGTGCGACGCCCGCGTCCGCGAATAGCCGCTGCGCCGCCTCGAAAAGCGCGTACATCTCGGCTGCCTCGTCGGTCCGCCCGAGCGACTCGAGGAGCTCGCCGTACTCGAGGACGTACGCCGGCAGCGGCGTGCTCTCGATGACGGCTTCGTAGTCGGCGACCGCCGCGTCCACGTTGTCGAGGGCGGCGTGCGCCTTCGCCCGCCCCTGCAGCGCGGCGCGGTAACGCGGTTCGGCGTCGACGGCGCGGTCGTGGTGCCGGAGCGCGGCTGCGGCGTCGCCGCTGTCGAAGGCGAGCTCGCCGAGGTGGTGGTGTGCGAAGGCGCTGGCGGCCGCCGAGGGCGAGACCTCGAGCGCACGCTCCATGTACCGCCGAGCCAGCGCCGTATCTCCCCGCAGCTCCCAGGTGTAGGAGACGCGCGCGAGCGAGGACGTGTCGGGCCGGACGTCGACCATCCGCTGCGTCGCCGTGAACGCCTCCTCGTACCGCCCGAGCTGGATCGCGGCATCGGCGAGCGCTCCCAGCAGGATCGGGTTGCTCCCGTTGATCGCCAGCCCCTCCTGCGCCCGGCGATAGGCGGTGTCGAAGTCGTGCCGGGCAGCGGCAAGCGCAGCGTCGCCTGCTGCTGCGGCGAAGTTGTCGTCGGGGGCGACGGCGACCGACCGTCGCAGGACGGTCTCCGCCGTGTCGTAGTACCGCGGGTCACCGGAGATGCGCGCCTGCTCGACGTAGGCCAGACCGAGCGCCGCCCACGCCGAGCCGTCGGCGGGCAGCCGCTCGACGCGCGCCCGCAGGGCGTCGATCTGCTGGTCCAGGCTCCCGGCGGACAGCGCGGGCGCCGCCAGGTCGACCGGCGGCGATATCACCTCGGGGGGTGGCGTTTCCGTTCGCACTGCTCCGGCGATGCCGCCGACGGAGACGGCGAGGGCACCGACGATCACCCCCGCCGCCCATGGCACGTGCCGCCTCACGCCGGGTCCGGGGCCTTTAGGTGGGCGAACACGACGACGTTGTCAACGTAGCTCCGCGTCCGCTTGTCGAACGAACCCCCGCACGTGATCAACCGAAGCGTCGGCTCCGCGGTCGGCCCGTAGACGATGTCGGTGGGGAAGACGTCCTTCTGGAACTGGTGGACGGCGTCGACGACGAACGTGACCGAGGTCCCGTCGTTCCGCCGCACGACCGCCTCATCCCCGGGCTGGAGTCGATGGAGCAGCAGGAAGATGCCCGGCCCGTCGTAAGAGTCGACGTGGCCGACGATGACGGCGGGACCGGGGTCACCGGGTGCGACGCCCTGCGACCACCATCCGGCGCGCGCCGCGTCGCGGGGGACCGTCAGCGTGCCGTCGGCGGCCAGTCGAAGGTCCTCGAGCTCGGACTCGACACGGATCGCAGGAAGGGCGATGGAGACCGGCGGCGGACCGGGGTCCAACGCCACGCCGCCGGCTGTGGCGCCCGGCGGCGGACCGGGGTC
>JAHWJR010000191.1:0-2121 GCA_019348335.1 Actinomycetota bacterium | reverse complement strand
GACCGGGGTCCAACGCCACGCCGCCGGCTGTGGCGCCCGGCGGCGGACCGGGGTCCAACGCCACGCCGCCGGCTGTGGCGCCCGGCGGCGGACCGGGGTCGAACGCCACGACGCCGGCTGTGGCGCCCGGTGCGGGGATCTCACCGATCGCCACCCGGTCACGGGCGCCCTGTGCGGCGTCGCCGGCAAACAGCGACGTATCCGCGGTGGCGACGGCCATGGCGATCACCACGCCGACGCCGATCCAGCGGTCGCAGCGGGCGCTGCGACCGCTTCGGTCCTGCGGCGACTCATCGGGAGCCATCGCCGGCGCCTCCGGCGCCGTCCTCGTCTGCCGTGTCTCCGGTGTCTGCGGCATGTCGATGCCCTTGATCGGCTCGGCGGCGAGGCGTCGGTCGATAGCGGCGTATGCGAGCAGGCCGGCGGCGAGCGCCAAGCCGATCGGCCGGGGGCCGGCCGCCGAAGCAGACCGGCCCCCGGAACGACGGCGGCTCACGCGTCGGCGCGCTCGCGGCTCCGGACGAGGACGCCGGCGCCGGCGAGGAGGACACCGGCGGCGATAGCGGCGACGGGAAACACCGGGAACGCTTCGTCCTCGGCGAGCCCGCCGTAGCCGGCGCCGACGGCACCCGCGGGGGCGCCGTTCCCTCCAGCGCCGCTGCCGGAGCTTCGGTTCACGGAGTCACTGTGCGGGAGCGCCACGTACGGGAAGATCGAGCCGAAGCTGGCGTCGTTGGAGTTTACGGCGTCGCCGGCGGCCAGCGCCTCGACCAGCTGACCCGACTGCGCCGCGCCCTCGACGGCCTGGATGGCGATGTCGACGACGTCGTCGCCGAGCCGGCGCCCGTTCGGGAAGCCCGCCAGGTCCTTGGCGAGCACGCCGAGACGGTTTGCCTCGGCGGTCGGCGCGATGCTCATGTTCAGCCTGAGCTCCTCGGCGGGCACGAAGTCGTCGCCCTTCAGGCCGTCGGCGTTGAGCTGCTGCGAGTTCAAGTCGATCGGGATCGCCACCTCGCCGTTCGGCCCGGCGCAGTCCTTGCATATGCCCGTCAGGAAGATCTCGAAGAGGTCGTTCCTCGGCGTCGGCGGGGCAGGGACGCCGTAGATGTTCTGGATGAGCTTGGGGAGGATCGGGTCCAGCACCTTGTCGACGACGGGCTGGACAGTGTGGTCCTTGTCCGGCGTCAGGCCGTTGAAGGCGTCCTTGTGCTTGATCGGCACGACCACCTCGTTCACGAGTGGGTTCCCGAGGCGGGAGACCTGCGTGAACTCGCCCTCGGTCGCCGCCTCGGTGGTGCTCCCGCCGCGGCGGTCGGTCGTGCTCCACACGCCGATCACGGGGTTCGCCTCCGGATTGCCATTGATGGCCAGGTCGCTCTTCGGGACCTGGATGGCGATGGTGTTGACGTTGTAGCCCGCGAGGGTGTCGTTGCCGACCTCCGACAAGTCGCCTCCGTACAGAAGGTCGAACACGCGCAGGTCGAGGAAGAACGGGTCGTCAGCCTGGCCGACGTAGGTCTGCCCGCCGTCGGGCAGGGGCTTGATCGCCTCGCTGCGCAACGCCGCGTAGTCGGGGATCGACGCCGGTCCGACGAGCGATGGCGCCGCGACCGCGTTGGTGATCAGCTCCTCGGGCTCGCCGTCACCGATCACCTTCGTCAGGGTGTAGGTCTGGAAGAAGTTCAGGTTCGGGTCGTCGAGGCTCTTGACCGGACCCGTGTTGTAGAGGAACTGGTTTTCGGCGTCGCGGTAGTTGTCGGTGAATTGCCAGCGGTACGTCACGTCGCCGACGCCGTCACCGTTGTTGTCGACATAAATGTTGTACCGGGCGTCCGTGGCGAACGCGTAGAAGTTCGGGCCGCCGTTGGGCTCCTCGAATGGGATCCAGTTGGCGATCAGTGTCACCTTGTCGGGATCATCTGGGCTGACGAACGCGTAGGTGTCGGTGTTGTCCACGCGGGGGTCGCCCGCGATCAACGGCGCCTCCCGGTGGCTCGATGCACCGCTGGTGCCCGGGCCGGCGAGGAAGCCGACACTGGCGAGGGCGGTCGCGGTGCCGGTGGCGACCATCGCTCGACCGATGCGGGTCGTGCGCCGGGAAGATCGGTGACGTCCATCCAT
>JAHWJR010000190.1:1483-4125 GCA_019348335.1 Actinomycetota bacterium | reverse complement strand
ATCATGCGACTGCTCGATCGCATCAACCGCACCGGCACGACCGTGGTCATGGCGACCCATGACCAGAGCATCGTCGACACCATGCGCCGGCGGGTGGTCGAGCTCGACCGGGGGACCGTCGTGCGCGACCAGTCGAGGGGTGTCTACGCCTGATGGGCGGAAAGCTGGCGTACGCGCTGCGGGAGACCGTGCAGAACCTGCGGCGCAACCTCGTGCTCACTGGCGCGTCGATGATGACCGTCGCCGTGTCGCTGTCCCTGGTGGGGGCGTCGTTCCTGCTCGGGTACGGCGTCGACAACGTCACCCAGCGGTGGCAGGGCGGCATCGAGTTCGAGATCTTCCTCAACGAGGCCGTCACTCCCGAGCAGCGGGACCGGATCCAGAGAGAGCTCGACGGCAACCCCGATGTTGCGAACGCGGTGTTCGTGTCCCAGGAAGAGCAGTTCGAGCTGTTCCGGGTCCTCTTCGCCGACCAACCCGAGTACCTCGAGACCGTCACCCCCGAGGTGCTGCCGCCGTCGTTCCGGGTGGAGCCCAGCATCGCCGATGCCGACGTGATCAAGGCCCTGGGCGACCGCTTCGAGGCGGAGCCCGGGGTCAAGACGGTCGTGTTCGCCGAAGAGACGGTGCGCACCCTGCTGCGGGTCTCGGGCATCACCCAGAGCGTGATCTTCACGGTGGCGGCCGTGCTGCTCTTCGCCGCCGCCCTGCTGATCTTCAACACCATCCGGACCGCCATCTTCGCCCGCCGGCGGGAGATCGAGGTCATGAAGCTGGTGGGAGCCACCAACTGGTTCATCCGGGTGCCGTTCATGCTCGAGGGCCTGCTCCAGGGGCTGGTCGGCGCATCGGTGGCCTTCGGGATCGTCTACCTGGTCCGCAACGCCGCCCAGGACGCCATCCGCGGCGTGCCGCTGTTCGACGGCTTCGTGGTGGTGGGCTCCCAGGTCGCCACCACTGGTGTCCTGACCATCCTGCTGGGCGCCGCCATCGGCGCCGTCGGGGCCGGGGTGGCCGTCACCAAGTTCCTCGACGTCTAGCCCGGAGCCGACCGCCCGTACCGGTTTTTTGTGGCCGGCGTGGACGTTGAGGCCTGCTGTTCGTAGAGTTCGCCGGGTGATTCGCGCGCTCGGTGGGCTGGTCCTCACCCTGGTCCTGCTCCTGGGCGGAGTGTCACCCGTGGCAGCCCAGGACGCGCCCTCGTCGGACGAGCGAAAGGAGCAGGTCGCCGCGGAGCTCGAGCGCCTCCGTGAGCAGCTCGACGAGGCGGCCGCCGAGGAGGCCGACGTCCTGGCCGAGCTCGAGGTCACGAGGAGGATCCGGGGCGAGCTCGACGCCACCGTGGCCGACCTCGAGCGCCGCGTCGCCGCTGCCGCCGCCGAGCTGGCCACCGCCGAGGAGGCCTTCGCCACTGCCGTGCGCGGGCACCGCCGGGCCCAGGCAGACCTCGAGCGGGCCCAGGCCCAGCTCGACGACGCCCGGGACACGCTGGAGGGCCAGGCCGTGTCCAGCTTCATGCGCTACGGCCTGGACATGGGCACGGTGGACGTCCTGCTCCAGGTCCGTGACCTGCGCCAGCTCCACAACGTGGCCGGCCTCATGACGGCCATGGCCGCATCGCAGGCGCAGGTGGTCGAGCGCTACCAGGAGCTCGACCAATCGACCCAGGAGCTGGAAGCGCGCGCCGAGCGGACCCGGACGGAGGCCGCCGAGCGGCGCGACGCCATCGCCGAGCAGCACCGGGTCGTGGCCGCCGCCCGCACCCAGCAGGCACAGGCCCGAGCCGAGGCGGTGCGGGAAGAGGCCCGGGAACGGGAGGTGCTGTCCGGCGCCCAGGAGGCGAGGGACGACTACGAGGAGCGGCTCTCCGAGCTGAGGGCGGAGTCCGACGCCATCACCGAGCTCCTCCGCGCCCGGCAGGCGGCGGCCACGTCGGCGACGACCTCGACCACGGTTCCGGAATCGGTGGCGAGGGCGACGGCGACGGGCGAGGAGCAGCGGAACGCGGCACCCTCCGCCACGCCTCCCACTTCCGACCGCCCGGCGCCGGCATCCCCGTCACCGGCCGCCAAGCCGGACCCGCCCCCTGCCCGCGACATCCAGCCCAAGCCCGCGCCCCCGCCGCCACCGCCGCCGCCCCCGCCGCCCCCGCCTCCGCACACGCACCCGGTGACGCCGGCCCGGTCGTCCACGCTCGGTTGGCCGCTGGCCAGCCCGGTGGTCACCTCGGGCTTCGGGTACCGCATCCATCCCATCTTCGGCACCTCCCGCCTCCACGCCGGGATCGACCTCCGAGGTTCCACGGGCACGCCGATCCTGGCTGCTGGCGACGGGGTCGTGGTGTCCGCCGGATGGCGTGGCGGTTACGGCAACACCGTGATCATCGACCACGGCGGCTCGCTGGCGACCCTCTACGCCCACCAGAGCCGGCTTCACGTGAGCGCCGGTGCGCAGGTGCGGCGGGGCCAGGCCATCGGTGCGGTCGGTTCCACGGGCCAATCGACCGGGCCCCACCTGCACTTCGAGGTCCGGGTCAACGGCACGCCCGTCGATCCCCTGAACTACCTCTGAGGGCGCGCGCCTTGACAGGCGCCGGCTGGTAGGTAGCCTTTACCTGACACGAAGGCCTGACTCAACGAGGC
>JAHWJR010000190.1:0-1383 GCA_019348335.1 Actinomycetota bacterium | reverse complement strand
CGCCCACGGTCGTGCGGGTACCGGCGGCCGCCGCCGGGGAGGCCTGAGGTGGTCGTCTGCCACTGCCGGGCCGTGTCCGATTGCAAGGTCCGCCAGGCCATCGAAGCGGGCGCCGGCGACGTGGAGGCCATTGCCCGCCAGTGCGGCGCCGGCATGGCCTGCGGCGGCTGCCGGCCGGCGTTGGCCATGCTCCTGTCCGATCTCGGGCTCGAGCGCTTCAGCGTGGACGGCGACGCCCGGCCGGCGGCGAGCGCGTCCCGAGCGACTGTCTAGGATCCCTCACATGCAGGGACGAACCGATGTCATCGAGTTGCTCAACGAGGTGCTCACCGCCGAGCTGACGGCCATCAACCAGTACTTCATCCACGCCAAGATGCAGGAGAACTGGGGGTACCGGCGCTTGGCCGACCACACCCGGGCGGAGTCCATCGACGAGATGAAGCACGCCGAGATGGTCATCGGGCGCATCCTCTACTACGAGGGGGTGCCCAACCTCCAGCGCCTCGGGGCGGTCCGCGTCGGAGAGACGGTGCCCGAGCAGTTCCGCCTCGACCTCGAGATGGAGCACACGGCAATCGAGCGGTTCAACCGGGGGATCGTCCTTGCTCGTGATACGGGTGACAGCGGGACCCGTGAGATGCTGGCCGGCATGCTCGTGTCCGAGGAGGAGCACGCCGACTACCTGGAGACGCAGATCTCGGTCATCGAGTCGATCGGCGAGGCGCTCTACCTGAGCCAGCAGCTGCACGGCTGAGCCTCGCCGGGCGGCGGGCCCAGAGGGCCCGCCCCTCAGTGGCGGTTCTCGAACTCCTCGTTGCCGCCCAGCCAGCTGAACAGCAGGTACTGCCAGCTGGCGTGCTCTTGATGCTCGTGACTCTCACGCAGGTTGCGGTACGCCTCGTCGAACTCGGTGCCACCTTCGAACCACATGATCGAGTTCGGGTCGTCGCTGTGGTCGAGGCCGAGGGCGTGGCCGAGCTCGTGGATCATCACCTCGGTCCGCCGTGCCTGGTCCAGCCGGCAGTCACCGCACACCTCGATGAAGGCCCCCTGGATGTGGCCGTTGCTCAAGGTGTCGTGGCTGATGCCGTCGAAGGGGCCCTCCACCCTGGTGTCGCCGAGGCACACGGCGATGCGGGTGCCGTCGAAGCGACAGTCGCCGGTGCCGGTCTCCCAGGTCAGCCGCAGGTCGGCGCCGGCGGCGTTCCAGGTTTCGACCGCGTCCTGGCTGGCGTGCTGCCACGAGTGGTCACCGGTCTGGTCGACCACCACGAGGTCGCGTGACCCCGCCGGCCAGTGGGCGTCGTTGGCGAACACCGTGCCGGCGGTGAACGAGGAGATCCCCACCCAGACGAGGGTCGGGGCCATGATGCCGAGCAGGGC
>JAHWJR010000189.1 GCA_019348335.1 Actinomycetota bacterium | reverse complement strand
GTGGGCCGAGTTGAACGGGCGCAGGCCGCCAAGGTCGAAGATGGAGGCGATGTCGACGTAGAACCCCTCGTCGCGCTGGCCGGCGAACACCGAGCCCGCCCCGCCGAGGTCGTGGACCGCCTGGGCGGCCAGACCCTCGTAGTTCGGGGTGCTCCGAGGCCCGACGTTGGCGGGCGCGGTGCGCAGGCCGGAGGCGATCACCGTGCTGGTGCCGTTCGCCACCTTGGTCACCGTGTACTCCTGGGGCCGGTTCCACGCCGGGTCGTCGATGCTCGTGATGGGCCCGGTGGCGTAGAGGAAGGAGTTTGGGTCGACCGTGGTGGTGGAGAAGCGGAACTGGTAGGAGACGTCCTCTACGGCATCACCGTTGTTGTCGACGTTGATCTCGTAGAGCACGTCGTCGCCGAACTTGTAGTAGTTGGGACCACCGCCGGGCTCCTGGAAGCCGTACCAGTTGGCGATCAGCGTCACCGAGTCCGGGTCGTCGGGGGCGACGAAGGCGTACAGGTCGGTGTTGTCGGCGACCGGGTCCTCGGCGATCATCGGGGCCTCCCGGTGGCTCGAGGCGTCGGCCGACACCAGGGCCGACACGGCCAGCAGAGAGCCGAGCCCGGCTGCGAGTGCCACTCGAGAACCTGATCGGCGGACGGCGGACAGCGGTTGGATCATGAGCGTCCCTTCAGAGAGGTCTAGGTGGCGGTGACGGCCTGCACCTAGCAGCGGCGAGAAAACAGTTGCAGCACAAGTAACGGCTCTTCGTGACACGACGGCGGAGCGGATGACAGGAATTCTCAGAATTGGTTGATTGCGCTTCCGGTCACGACGCCTCCCAGGGCCACCAGCGCCAACGCACCGGCCACGGGCAGGAACCGCACCACGCCGGGGGCGCGGAACCGCCGCTGCAGCACGGACCGGCCGTAGACGAGCGCCAGGCCGACGGCGGTGAGGGTGGCCGCCAGTCCGATCGAGAAGGCTCCGAGCAGGGCCAGCCCCAGGCCGGCCCGGCCCAGGCCGACGGCGCTGACGAGCACGAGCACCGCCGAGGGCGAAGGGAACAGGCCTCCAGAGGTGCCCAGGGCCACCAGTCCTTGCCACGAGAGCGGGTTCACCTCGGGGGGGAGCTCGTGGGTGTGGGTGTGGCCACCGTGGGCGTGCGCATGCCCGTGCCCCTCGTGCGCCTCGTGCCCGTCGTCATGCTCGTGGTGCTCGTGGTGCTCGTGGGACCGGCCGGCGGCGGCCGTCCGTAGCCGCCGCCAGCGTGTGACCAGCAGCCAGGTGCCCACGGCCATGACGGCCAGGCCCGAGAGGAGGGTGAGCGCCGGATAGGCCGCCTCGGTGGCGATGGAGCGGTCGACCCGCAACAGGACGGCACCGAGGACGAGCACGCTGGCCGTGTGCATCAGCGACACGATGCCTCCCAGCAGCACGGCGTCCCGAGGACGCCCGGTCGTGCCCACCAGATAGGCCGCCATCACCGTCTTGCCGTGACCAGGGCCGACGGCGTGGACCGCGCCGAAGCCGAGGGCCAGCGCCAGCATCGCCGCCACGGCGGCCGGCCTCAGGTCGGTCCTCGTGATCAGGGCGGCGAAGCCGTCGGACGCCCCGTTGGCCTCGCCCCGACCGACGAGGGCAGGCGCCGGGGCAGGCTCGGATCCCGGGGTGAAGACGAACGTGGCCTGGCGTTGGTCGAGCGGCGCGCCGAGGCGATCGGGCGGGTAGGCCCGCAGCTCGTCGCTGATGTCGGTCTGCGGGGCGTCGGTGCGCAGGATCTCGGCGTCGCCTTCGGCGGTCACCACGATCTCCCGCCAGCCGATGCGATCCGGCTCGTTGGTGTCTCGAAAGGTGGCCTCGTGGACCTCGTCGGCGGCACCGCTCGGCAGTTCGGCAACGTAGAGGGCGCTCAATCTCAGGGTGCTGAGCCCGCCCTGGCCGGGAGGCTGCTGGAGGAGGCGTTCGGTCAGGACCAGATCGAGGCGCACGTCGTCGACCGTCAACTCGAGCCCACGGCCGATGTCCTCCGCCCGCTGGCGGGCGTAACCATCGGCGTCGGCGGCCACCGCCCGGCGCTCCTGGAAGGCGGGGATCTCGGCCAGGTCGAGCACGTAGAGCACCTTGACCATCCCAGCCGAGACCTCCACCCGGGCGTAGCGGTTGACGGTGAAGTTGCCGAGCGGATGGGCCTGGGCCGGCGTCGTCCAGACCAACAACACGCCGCCGGCGACGACGAGCATCACCAGGCGGCGCGCCGTGCGTTGCCGCCACCGAGTGGATCTCATGCAGGCAATACGCCGATGACCAGCCACTCCTGGCCGATGGGGGCGACGACCGCCCGCAACTCCACCGGCGCAGTGACGGCCACCACGCGTGCCCAGTCGCCGACGCGAGGACCGAAGGCGGCGAGGAACGGGCCGCTGTCGACGCTGGTGAGCGGTGAGGGAGGCTGTACCTCCACCTGCCCCTCCTTGCCGCACAGGCGCTCGGCCAGGGCAGGGGAGCCGCGCAGGCTCCCGTCCCAGGTCGGGGCCGGTTCGCATGCCTGGTGGGCCTCGGCCCACGTCACCACGGCGGCGGGTGCCGATTCGTCGGACAGGTAGATGGGCTCGACCGTGGTGCTGGCGAGATCGATGCTCCACGACCCGTCGTCGGTGACCGTCGCCCAGGTGACCGTGGCCCGCTCGGTGACCAACCCCCTGACCTCGTCGAGCCCGGGCACGAAGCCCACCTCCGTCACCACCTGGGCCCGGTCGACCTCCTCGGAGGGCTCGTCCGCCTCCCGGACCTCGTAGCCGGTCACCGGCGGGAGGATGTCGGGATGTGCGGCGACCCAGCCTGCCGGCGAGCCGAAGCCGCGGCGAGCCTCGGTGCTGAGGAAGCCGAAGGAGGCGGCCAGATCGCCGTCGATCTCGGCGCCGAGGAAGCCCTCGACCGCGGCCCGAGGCGTCGCCGCGCTGGTTCCAGCTCCCGTACCGTTGTCGTCCGCGGCAGCGGGTGGCGTGACGGGGACGGTGTCGACCGGCTCGCTGGCCTGGTCGTCGTCCCCGGTGAAGGCCAGGGTGAGCCCGATGCCCAGAGCCAGGCCGCCGACGATGGCGACGACGACGGTGGCGACGCTGCGCCGCCGCGGTGGTGGGCCGGTTGAGGTTGACGGTCCGATCGGGGGGGAATCGCTCGACGATGAGCGTGGGTTGGCAGGATGCACGCTCATATGCTGGCGCATGCCGGTCGCCGAAGGGGTTTCGTTGTGAACAAAGGCCGCGACCCCGTCGCACCGGCCGCCGGCCCCGCCCCCGTGGACGGTCGGTCCCGACGGCGCCAGCGTCGACCATTGCCGGCGTGGACCGTGGGCATCGTGGCGATCGTGGCCGGGGTGGCCATCGGCCGGTTCATCACCGCTGACGCCCCTGCGACCCTGGGCCCTGCGCCGGCCGTCCAGAGCGTCGACGACAACATCGTCGCCCTCGAACGCCGGGTCGACGCCGACCCCGACGATGCCGCGGCGTGGCAGGGACTCGGTGTCGCCTACCTGCAGCGAGCGGCCAACATCGGCGACCCCTCCTACTACGGCCTGGCCGAGGACGCCTTGGACCGGGCCGCCGAGCTGGCTCCCGACGATCCCACCACGCTCATCGGCCAAGGACAGCTGGCGCTGGCTCTGCACCAATTTCCCGAGGCCCTCCAGCTCGGCACTCGCGCCACCCAGGCGCTCCCGGCCAGCGCCGATGCGCTTGCCGTGCTCGTCGACGCCCAGGTGGAGATGGGGCTCTACGACGAGGCCGAAGCCAGCCTTCGGCGCATGCTCGATCTGCGCCCGGGGCTGCCTGCCCTGGCCCGGGCTTCGTACCTGCGGGAGCTGCACGGGGACGTGCCCGGGGCCATCGAGGCCATGACCCGGGCCGAGGCGGCAGGATCGAGGCCGGACGACGTGGCCAACGTCGCCGCCCTGCTCGGTGACCTCCACTTTCTCGAGGGCGATGTCGATGCCGCGGCGGCCGCCTTCGACCGTGCCCTCCAGGCGTCACCTCAGCTGGTCAACGCGGCGGTGGGCAAGGCGCGGGTGCTTGCCGCGCGGGGTGACCTCGAACAGGCCGTCACGGTGCTCGAAGCGACCGTCGAACGGTTTCCGGCGCCCGACGC
>JAHWJR010000188.1 GCA_019348335.1 Actinomycetota bacterium | reverse complement strand
GACCTGGACGACCCCGCTGCCGTGGAGACGTGGTTCGGAGCCGGCCTGGTCGAGAACCACTGGCGAGTCGGCTATTTCGTCGCCGACCTGGTGGTGGAGCGGCTCGGCCGGGCTCTCCCCGACCTGGTCGACATGACCGTCGACGAAGGGCGAGCCGCCGTGCGGGAGGCGCTGGGGGCGGCCTGAGCGCTCGTCGGTTTTCAGGCGCCGGAGAACGGGCCAGGCTGTTCGGCGACCACCGCGCCACGCAAGGTGGCGAAGGCATTGTCGATGTCGACGTCCCAGAGGTCCCAACTCGAGGCCCTCAAGCCGACGATCTGCACCACCACGGGCGTGGCCAGCAGCGTCTCCTCGTCGAAGCAGGTCATGCCCTCGGCGGTCAACGCCTCCTCGACCCGCTCCTTGGCCCAGCCCAGGTCCGGGGGCAGGTCGGCGCGGACGAGGATGGTCTGCGGGCCGATGCGGAGGGCCGCGGCCACCATGCGGTTGACCAGCAGCATGGGGCGTTCGACATGGAACGCCGGCGAGTGTCCGGCCGCCTCGTCCCTGGCGAAGGCCGCCAGCACCGAGGCATCGTCGACCGCCGGCCCCGTGGGCTCGGCGAACGGCGGGACGGGCCCCTCAGGCATCCAGGATCCCAGCCGCCACCGGGCTCACACCACCTGGAACTCGCGCAGCATGTCCACGGAGATGCGCTCGACCATCCCGGTGGCCGACGCCAGCTCCAGGCGCCCGCTGCGGTCGACGCCACGGGCCACTCCCCGCGTCTCTCCCTTGGGCAGGAGGCGTAGCTTGAGGCGCCTGCTCAGCAGCCGGCACCGCCGTTCGTAGGCTGTCGCCAAGGCGTCAGGCCCGTCGGCCAGCGACGCAGAGGCATCGTCGACGGCAGCAAGTACGGCCTCCAGCAGCTCGTCCCGCCGGTCCGCCCCCAGGCCCAGCCGCTCGAGGTCGAGTCGCAAGCTGATCACTGCCGAGCGAACTTCGCCGGGGCCCAACTGCACTTCGGCCTTGGTGGTGGCCACCACCTGGTCGTCGGCGTCCACCACGGCGTCGGGCCACCACGCTGACAGCTCACGGCCGGTCGTCGCCTCGGCGCCACCGATGGCGCCCAGGCCCGCCAGCAGCCAGGCCACGTCGGCTTCTTCCGGAGGGAGCGAAGGGCGCAGGACCACAGCCAGCGAGAGCGTGGACTCGGGCGCACCGTGCCAGTGCTGGCCCAGCCGGCCGAGAGGGCTGACCTCCCGGTCGACCGCCACGGTGGCGCCGGCCGGAGCGTTCTCCTGGCGAGCCCAGGCGCCGGCCATCGCTCCCGCCGAGATCGCCACCGTGAAGTGGCGGAACGGCCGGCCGAAGCGTTCGAGGGTCTCAGGGGGTCCCCCGGGAACAGCCGTCACTGACTGGTGCGGGGGATCAACCGGTCGACCCGCCATCCTCCGTCCTCCTCCGTCATGTCCACCGAGGCCACCGGCAGGCCCGGCAGGTTCAACACCTCGGGTACCGGTGCCACCAGCACCACCCGGGCCCGACCGGGCTCCGAGCCCTCGGGGTCGAGCTCGGCTTCGATGGCGTCGAGGTCGTTGCCCGCCAGGTCAGCGCGCAGCCCGTTGACCAGGTCGACGAGGAACTCGTCCTGCTCCGTCGTGGCCGCCGTACCGTCGCGCAAACGCGCCGCCAGGCCCTCGTCCATGCCCCGCGCCGCCCCCACTCGAAGGACCGTATGCCGGCCCTCTTCGGACAGCAGCTCCCACACCTTGAGGTGCTCTCCCCAGGCCACGGCGTCGACGAAGACCTTGGCCCGCTCGGGCGCTGTCTCACCCATGGTCACACCACCGTGCGCCAACGGATCGAGCAGATGCAGGTGCAGTCACGGTCGTTCCCATCCCGTCGAGTAGAGGAGGTCGCGCACGGCGATGCGCTGCGGTCCCTGCAGCGCATCGCTGATGGCCTGGTCGAAGGTCCGGTCCGCTTCTTCCCGGATGTCCTCGTCGTCCAGTCGCCGATGCGCGTCCAGACGGGCCCGCAGACCGGTCTCGAGCTGGTCCGACGGAAGTTCGATCAGCACCGACAGCTCGGCTTCCATGACCACCCGGGCATCCTCGCGACTCAGGCCCGCCGACGCCAGAGCGAGCTCTGTCAATGCCGACCGTCGGCGGTTCTCCACCGGCAGGTCCATGATGCGGACGATGCGCTCGTGCAGGAGGGCCCGACGCTCCTCGACGTCGCATGCCGCCACGAGGGCGACGAAGTGGTCGGCACGGGATTGCCCGGGGAAGCGTTGCTCCAGCTCGGTCTCGACGCGCTCCATGCTGGCGTAGGCCTGCTTCCAGGCGTCAGCGTGGACCTGCGGATGGAGCGCCGCGACGCTGTCCTCGAACCCCGCCAGAGCCCGACGGAGATTGGTGACGCCTCCGAGGCCCGCGTACGCCAAGCCGAGGTTGTGCTTGGCCAAGGCATGCTGGAAAGGGAAGGCCCGCCGGGTGAACACGGTGAGCGACTCCTCGAAGGCGGCCACCGCCTCGGCGAGCAGCCGCCCCCGTTCTCCGGGTTGGCGTACCGCCAGGGCGCTGTACGTGGTCCCGAGGCTGTGCTGCACCAGGCCGTGGTGGTAGGGAGCTTCCTCCAGCTCGATCTCGGCGGCCGCCTGGCGGTAGTCGGCCAACGCCGCCTGGAGCCCCTCGTCGGTGCCGAGGGCGCCGTGGGCCATGCCTCGGGTGTGCAGGGCGGCGATCCTCCCCCGGCGGCCCTCGGCCGACGTGCGGTCGAAGAGATCGACAGCGACGTCGCACGCAGCCGCCGCCAGCTCCAGCTGGCCCAGCTCAGCACGCACCAGTCCCAAGTTGTTGAGCACTCCGGCGCGCTCGTCGTCTCGGCCCTGCTGTTCCAGTAGCTCCCCCGCCTGCTCGAAGAGCCTGGCGGCGCGGGCCCGGTCGCCCAGCCCCCGATGGGCAGCGCCGGCCCCGTTGAGGACCCGGGCGTGCTCGACGGGGTCGTAGCGAGGGTCGAAGATCGTCGCGGCCACGTCGAAGTAGGACAGCGCCTTGCGCAGACCGACCTCGGGATTGCCGGCCGGCGCCTCGGCGTGCGCCAGTCCGAGGCGGTAGGCCAACGCCGCGTGCTCATGAGGCCGCACCGCCTTGGGGGTACGGGCCAGTTGGGCCTCGAGCTCCTGGATCACGCGGCGGCGGTCGACGCCGCCGCTGTGGGTACCCGCCTCGGCAGCCACTACGTCGACTGGACGCCCACGCTGTCGGGAGGGCCGACAAGGGTGGCGAGGTAGCGCTGGATCTCCTCGACGGCAACATCGACGGCGGCGGTGACGGCCGGCGTCATCTCCTGGCCGACCGCGTCGGGATCCTCGATCTGGCATCCCACCATCAGCACCGTGGGTGGAAGCACGCCCAACGCCCGGGCCAGCATCATGGAACGCTCGGGCGTGGCCAGGTGCATGTCGGCCAGCAGGTCACCGCGCTCGGTCACGGACAGCTTGCTCACGTCGACCACGTCAGGCTCGATGAGCATGACCGTGCCGGGCGGACGTCCGTGGTCGACGGCGTCGATCACCACGAGCACGTCCCATCCCTCCTGGAGCTCCTGGACCAGCGCGATCCCGGCGATCCCCAGCTCCACCAGGTGGACGCCGGCCGGCAGGGGAAGATCCGCCATGCGCCGGGCCACCTCGACCCCGAAGGCGTCGTCGGCCCGCAGCACGTTGCCCACACCGGCGACCAGGATCCTCACGACACCGCGCCCGTGGTGGTCTCGGCGATCCGCAGGGCGTAGCCCTTGACCACCCACCAGGTGAGGTACTCCTCCAGCTCCGCCCACGCCTTGTCATCGATGGAATCGCGCCAGTGCTCCAGGCGCTTGTCCACCTCGGCGTGCACCAGCCGGTCGAGGGCCGCCACCGTACGCTCGTCGTCACCGAGCGAGTGCTCACCCGCGCCCGTACGGACGTCCGCGGCGATCTGCACCGCCACCTCGTCGAGTCGGTCAGGGTCGACATCGGCGTCGGGCGTCGCCTCCAGCGTCAGACCGGCCTCGTCTTCCTCCACCCGGCGCAGACAGTACCCGCCGGTGAGGGCTGCCCCGGCCCACGTGCCGATCTCCGGCAGTGGCTGGGAGGCCCGCTGCTCGCCCA
>JAHWJR010000033.1 GCA_019348335.1 Actinomycetota bacterium | reverse complement strand
TTCGACCTCCGAGACCGGCCACCGGTTCCCACCTTCCTGGCCCGACCTGCCGGGGCAGTATCACAGAGCGACGGCGCTGGCGCGGGGCGCCTGCCGCCGGGCACGAGGGCCGCTACGGTCGCCGGGGATGGCGGTGGAGGCGGTGATCTTCGACTGGGGCGGCACGCTGTCGGAGTTCGTGCCCCTCGAGATGGTCGACGTGTGGACGCTGGCCGCCCGCCACCTGGCCCCGGAGCGGGAGGCCGAGGTGGCCGAGCGCCTGTGCGCGGTGGAGGCCCGGTTCTGGGAGCGCACCGCCGGCGCCTGCCGCTCCGGCACGCTGGCCGACCTGGTCGGTGAGGCCTCGGCCGAGCTGGGGCTCGACGTGGCCGAGGCCGTGCTCGAGGAGGCGGCGGTGCGCCACCTCGACGCCTGGACGCCGCACATCCGCCACCACCACGACGCCGCCCCGACCCTGGCGGCACTGCGCGAGCGTGGGATGCGCCTGGGCCTGTTGTCGAACACGCACTGGCCCCCGGCCTTCCACGAGCGCTTCCTCGAGCGCGACGGGTTGGCCGGCCTGCTCGACGCTCGGCTCTACACGAGCGAGACGCCGCACCTCAAGCCTCATCCGTCGGTGTTCCGGGCCGCGCTCGACGCCGTCGGGGTGGCCGACCCCGCCGCCGCCGTGTTCGTCGGTGACCGTCCCTACGACGACATGTGGGGGGCCCAGCGGGCGGGGATGCGTACGGTGCTGATGGCCAACGACCACGCACCGGCCTGGGACGTCACCCCCGACGCCGTGGTCTCGAACCTCTCCGAGTTGCCGCCGCTGGTCGACCGCTGGCGCTGACCGGCACGCCCGGCGCTCAGCAGGCGCGCACGGCGAGGATGGCGATGTCGTCGTGGGCGACCCCGCCCTGGTGGGCGAGCACGACCCGCTCGAGCTCCCCGGCCAGGTCCTTGGCGCTGGCGCCGGCGCACCGGCGCAGCACCTCGATCAGCCCTTCCTCTCCCAGCTCGCCGTCGGGGCCCCGTGCCTCGGTCACGCCGTCGGTGTAGAGCACGAGCACGTCGCCGGGGTGCAGCTCCAGCGCCTCGTCCACCAGGTCGGCGTTGCGGAACAAGCCCAGCAGGGTGCCGCCGGTGCCGACCGGGCGCACCGTGCCGTCCGGCTGGACCAGCAGGGCGGGAGGGTGCCCCCCCGAGCTCACCGCCAGGCTGATCCCGTTGCGGGTCCGCCGCAGGCTGGCGTAGACGACGCTGGCGAAGCGCTCGTCGGCGTCGTCGGCCTCCAGGCTGTTCTGGCGCAGCAGGGCCTCGTTGAGCATGGCCAGGATCCGCGACGGCGTCCGGGCCTGCATGGATGCCGCCCGCACCGTGTAGCGGGCCAGCGCGGTGAGCCGCGCCGCCTCGGCACCCTTGCCGCAGACGTCGCCCACCACGATGCCCCACGCCCGTGGCGACGTCTGGAACACGTCGTAGAAGTCCCCTCCCACGTCGAGGCCCTCGCCGGCGGGGTGGTAGCGGGTGGCCAGCTCGACTCCCCGGACGTCGGGGAGGTCGGGGGGCAGCAGGCTCTCCTGGAGGGTGCGGGCCAGGGCGGCGAAGCGTTCTCCCGACTCGAACAAGGCCCGCTCGGTGCGCTTCTGCTCGGTGACGTCCCGGAAGTACCACGCCCACCCGTAGTAGGCGCCGTCGTCGCCGTACAGCGGGGCGCCGTAGCGGTCGAGCACCCGCCCGTCCCGGAACAGGACCTCGTCGCGCCGGGGGGTGTCGGGCTGCTGGTAGCACTGCCGGACCGTGGCCAGGAAGCCCTCGGCGTCGACCACCCGCTCACTGGCCTGGGCCAGCGCGGCGGCGTCGGACCGGCTGGCCAGCACCTCCTCGTCGATGCCCCAGATCTCGGCGAAGCGGCGGTTGTAGGAGATCATCTCTCCTGCCGGGGACACCACGAGGAGGCCCTCGATCCCAGCCTCGTTCTGGGCCTGCAGCAGCGCCGCCTGGAAGCCGGCCTCGGCCTGGGCCACCTCCATCTCGGAGTAGAGCCGGGCGTTGTCGACGGCGAGGGCGGCCCGGCGCCCCAGCTCGCGAGCCAGCTCGAGGTCGTCGGTGCTCCACGAGCGTCCGCGCTCGATCGCCATCGAGATGGTGCCCAGCGTCCGGTGGCGCGTCGTCAGCGGCACGATGACGGCGGCGCCCACGTCGAGGGAGCGCAGCAGGCGGAGGTGCTCGTCGTCGTGGGCCAGGGAGCGCAAGAGGTCGTCGCCGATGTCGGGCAGGTAGCTCGGCTCCCGGCTGCGGAGCACCGCCCCCGGTCCCACCGGGGCCTCCGGATCGACGGGGTAGCGCTGCTGCAGGGTCCGGAGCATCTCCGCCTTGGCCGCGTCGGTGTGGGCCACGACCACGGGGCGCAGGGCGCCGCCGTCCAGCGCCAGGTGCACGACGCACCAGTCGGCCAGGCGGGGCACGACCAGCTCGGCCAGGTGGGTCAAGGTGGCCTCGTAGTCGAGCGAGGCCGACAGGACCGCGGAGGCCTCGGCCAGGAAGGCCAGCGAGGAGATCTCGGCGCGGTCGCGCGCCGCGATCTGCCCGGAGACACTGTCGGAGGCGGTCACCTGATACCCCTCGAGGTCGGCGGAGCGCGGCCCACCACTGCTCGACGGGCCGCTGTTTGCAGTGTGCCAGGTGAGGGTGCCTGGCGGCAGGTCGGCGGGCCGAGCGCTGCGTGCTCAGCTGCCGGCGGACGGCCCCGGTTCCCCGGGAGGAGCGTCGAGGTCGGCCACGATGCGCTCGACCTCGAGCCGCGTGTCGGCGATCCGCTGGCGGCACAGCCGGATGAGCTCTGCCGCTCGGCCCACCCGTTCGGCCAGGTGGTCGACGTCGAGCCGGTCGTCCTCCAGCTCGGCCAGGATGGCTTCGAGCTCCTCGATGGCGCCGGCGTAGGTGAGCGAGTCGGCAGGATCGGGCGTGGTCACGGGCGTGCTCCTGGCGTCGGGTGCGCCGGCTCGGTGGCGGTCACCGTGCTGCGGGCCGCCCCTTCGCCGAAGGTGGTGACCAGCGTGTCGCCCGGCGCCACGTCACCTGCCCGGCGGACGAGCCGACCGTCGGCGGTGCGGGTCAGGGACCATCCCCGGGCCAGGGCCCGGGCCGGGTCGGCCGCCGCCACTCGGGCTCCGGCGAGTTCGAGGGCGGCCTCGGCTGCCGCTGCCGCCCGTGCCGCCGCCCGCTGTGACCGGGCGCCGGCGACCACCAGGGTGCGCTCGGCCTCGGTCAGGCGACCGTGGAGTCGGCCGGGGTCGAGCCGGCGGCCGGCGCCCTCGAGGTGGGCGGCGGTCGCCGTCACCCCGCTGCGGGCCCGGGCGGACAGCCGCCCGGCCTGCCCCTCGAGGCGGCCGGACGCTCCCCCGAGCGCTCCCGACGCCCGCCCGGCCACCAGGTCGGCCCGGCGGCGGAGGTGGGAGTCGGCGCCGGCGACCGCGGCAGCGCTGCGATCGGCCACCGAGGCCCACGCCGTCTCCGCCCGTCGCAGGGCGGCGAGCACGCGCTCCACCAGCTCGGCGGCGCAGGCCGTGGGCGTCTTGCACGAGGTGTGGGCCACCTCGTCGGCGACGCTGGTGTCGATCTCGTGGCCGATGCCGGTGAGCACGGGCACGGGCATGGCGGCGATGGCCCGAGCCAGGCGTCCGCCGTCGAAGGTGGACAGGTCGGTGCGCGAGCCCCCACCTCGGACCAGCAGGACCACGTCGGGCCGCAGCCGGGCCATGGCGGCGAGCGCTCGCAGCAGTGAGGCCTCTGCCTCGGTGCCCTGGACCCGGGCATCGGCCAGGGCCACCCGGAACCCGGCGCCGCTGGCCGCCAGCTCTCCCAGCACGTCCTCGCAGGCGGCGCTGCCGGCGCTGGTCACCAGGCCCACGTGGAGGGGCACCAGCGGCAGGGGGAGGGCCCCGTTGGCACCGAGCAGTCCGTCGGCGGCCAGCGACCGCAGGACGCGGTCGCGCGCCGCGGCCAGGCGGCCGAGGGTGTGGACCGGGTCGACGGCGGACATGACCACCGAGACCCGGCCGTAGGCGTACTGCACCCGGCCGCGGATGCGGACCTCGAGCCCGTCGGCCAGCCGGAAGTCGGGCCACTGGCGCAGCTCGTGCTCGACCCGCTGGCGGTCCTGGCGGAACAGCGCCACGTTGAGGGTGCTGGTCGGGCCCCGCCGGGAGTTGCGCTCGCACAGCGAGAAGTAGAGGTGCCCGTTGGCGCCGGCCGCCCGCAGCCCGTTGATCTCGCCCCGCACCCAGACCTCGGCGGGGAAGGCCCGGGCCACGGCCCGCTGGATGCTGGCGGTCAGCTCGCCCACACCGAAGGTGTGCTCCGTAGGAAAGAGCGTGCTCTGTTCGGCCGCCGCCATGGGCCCATTGTGGTCGACGGGGGTGACAGGGGCGCCCGATGGCGGTTTTGCTACCGTCCGGCCGCTCCGTGCCCCGCGCCGGAAGCACCAATTGCCCGATCGCAGCACCAGACCGAGGAGGACGGTATGCCCACCACTGCCGAGTTGCGGCGACGCCTGACGCGCAGGACACCCAGATGAGCGGCTCCCGCAGCCTCGACGTGCTCGAGGCCCGCACCTTCCGCTCCCGGCCCGGGACCTCCGCCACCGGCACCGTCCCGGGCCAGCCCCGGTGAGGGGCGCGTCCGCGCAGGCCCGTCGCCGCCTGCCCCGCATCCGCATCCTCCTGATCGGCCTGACCGTCCTCGCCGCTGCGTGCGGCGGGGCTGACGACAGCGGCGACGCCGCCCCGCAGGGCGCCGGGGCGCCACTCACCATCGGCGCCATCCCCGACCAGGACCCCGAGAAGCTCCAGCGGCTCTACGGCACCCTGGCCGACCACCTCTCCGACCGGCTCGGCATCGACGTCGAGTACCGGCCGGTCACCGACTACGCCGCCTCGGTGCGGCTGTTCCAGGCCGGTGATCTCGACCTGGTGTGGTTCGGCGGCCTCACCGGCGTGCAGGCCCGCCTCCAGGTCGACGGCGCCCAGGCCATCCTCCAGCGGGGGATCGACGCCGAGTTCACCAGCGTCTTCATCGCCAACGCCGCCAGCGGGCTGGCTCCGGTGGACGACGTCGGCGGGCTCTCGCAGCTGGCCGGGCGGCGGTTCACCTTCGGCAGTGAGTCGTCGACCTCGGGGCGGCTCATGCCCCAGTTCTTCCTCCAGCAGGCCGGGGTGGGCGTCGACGACTTCGCCGGTCAACCGGGCTTCTCCGGTTCCCACGACGCCACCATCGCCCTGGTGGCGTCCGGCACGTTCGAGGCCGGCGTGGTCAACCAGCAGGTGTGGCAGGCGCGCACCGAGAGCGGCGAGGTGGACACCGACCAGGTGAGCGCCATCTTCCGCACCCCGCCGTACCACGACTACCACTGGGTGCTGCACCCCGACGCCGTCCGCCGCCACGGGGACGACCTCGTCGAGCGGCTGGTGGCGGCGTTCACCGAGCTCGACACCGCCGGGTCGACGGGACAGGAGATCCTCGACCTCTTCGGCGCCGACCGGTTCATCGAGACCGACGACGGCAACTACCGAGAGATCGAGGAGGTCGCCCGCCAGCTCGGCCTGGTGAAGGGATGAAGGTGGCGAGCGAGACCGTGACCGTCTTCTCGCTCCGGGGCGCCGGGGTGCGCTTCGGAGCGACCGAGGCGCTGGTCGACGTCGACCTCGACGTGGGTGAGGGCGAGCGGGTGGCCCTGGTCGGGCCCAGCGGAGCGGGCAAGACCACGCTGCTGTCGCTGCTCAACGGCTCGCTGCAGCCCTCGGCCGGCACCGTGACCGTGCTGGGCCGCCGGCTCGACCAGCTGCGACCGGCTGAGCTGCGCCAGGTGCAGCGCCGGATCGGCACCGTGCACCAGCAGCTCCACCTCGTCGGGCCACTGCGGGTGGTCCACAACGTCAACGCCGGTCGCTTGGGAACCTGGTCGCTGCTGCGGGCGGTCCGCTCCCTGGTGTCGCCCCGGGAGGTCGACGCCGCCCGTGCCGCTCTGGGTCGGATGGGCATCCCCGAGAAGCTCTACGACCGCACCGACACGCTCTCGGGCGGCCAGCAGCAGCGGGTGGCCCTGGCCCGGATGCTGGTGCAGGAGCCGGTGGCCGTCCTCGGCGACGAGCCGGTGTCCAGTCTCGACCCCGCCCGGGCCCGGGAGGTCATGGACCTGCTGGCCGAGGTGGTGGGAGAACCGGGCCGGGCCCTGGTGGTGAGCCTCCACGCCGTGGAGTACGCCCGCAGTCACTGCGACCGCCTGGTGGGTCTGCGGGGGGGCCGGGTCGTCTTCGACGCCCCGGCCGCCGAGGTGACCGACGCCATGGTGGAACGGCTGTACCGGATCGGGGACGAGCGCGCCTTCCCGCCGGCGTCGTGACCCCGCCGCTGCCCGCCGCCGACGTGGGGCTCCTCGCCCCGGACGCCCCGGCCCCGGTCCCGGTCCCGGTCCCGGGCGAGGGGGTCGAGGGCCGGGGGCCGGCCGGTCGTCCCCGCCCACCGGGCCGTCCCGCCCGCCGGCACTCGGAACGGACCACGTGGACAGCGCTGCTGGTCGTCGCCGTCGTGGCTTCGCTGCTGCATGCCGGCGTGGGGCGGGGCGACGTGCTCAACCCCGCCGGCTGGCCCCAGCTGCGCCGGTTCTTCGCCGCCGCCCTGCAACCCCGGTTGGACGGCGAGTTCCTCCGCCTCACCGCCGACGCCACCTTGACCACCCTGTCCTACGCCGTGTTGGGGACGGCGCTGGCCGTGGTGGTGGGCCTGGTGGGTGGCGTCCTGGTGTCGGAGACGTGGTGGCAGCGGGTGGCGTCGCCGTGGCGCACCGGCGACCGACCGCCGTCGGCCGGGTCGAGGCGCACCTCGCTCGGGGCCGATGCGGGGCGCACCGCCGGGTGGACGGCCTCGAGGGTCGCCCTCGGGCTCCCCCGGGGGGTGCACGAGGCGGTGTGGGGCCTGCTGCTCGTCGGCATCCTCGGGTTCGATCCGCTGGTGGCGGTGCTGGCCATCGGGATCCCCTACGGCGCGGTCACCGCCAAGGTGTACTCCGAGCTGCTCGACGAGGCGCCTCGGGCCGCATTCGACGCCCTCCGAGCCACCGGCGTGGGGCGGGCCAAGGCCCTGTGCTACTCGCTGGGGCCCCTGGCCTTCGCCGACATGCTGTCGTACGCCTTCTACCGCTTCGAGTGCTCGGTCCGAGGGGCGGCCATCCTCGGGATCGTCGGTGCCGGCGGCCTCGGCTTCGAGCTGGCCCTGAGCTTCCAGTCGCTGCGCTACCCGGAGATGTGGACCCTGCTCTACGCCCTGGTGGTGGTGTGCGGGCTGGCCGACTGGTGGAGCACGGCGCTCCGCCGGCGGGCGGCCCTGCCGGGGCCGGCTCGTTCCGCCGGTGAGCCCGGAGGTGAGGGCGGCCCTGCCCTACGCCGGGACCGGCGCCTGGTCGCCTCACTGGTCGCCGCCGCCGGCCTGGTCGTGGTGGCGGTGGTCCACCTCGGAGTCGATCCTTCGACGCTGTGGGCGCCGCGCGCCCGCCGGCTGGCGTCCGACATGGCCGCCTCCTCCTTGCCTCCGGACCTGGGTGGCGAGCAGGTGGCCACCCTCGCCCGCCTCAGCCTGGAGACCCTCTCGATGTCGGTCGTCGCCACCGCACTGGCCTGGATCGGCGGCATGGCCCTCGCCTTCGCCGCCGCCTCCACCCTGGGCCGGGCGGACGGAGGCGCCGGCGCCCGCCTCGCCCCGAGGGCGCTTCGCCGGGCCGCGGCGCTGGGCACGCGGGGCGTGTTGCTGGGCTGCCGGGCGGTTCCCCCGCCGGTGGGCGCCCTGCTGGTGCTGTTCGTCTTCTTCCCCGGCCCGCTGCCGGGGGCGCTGGCCCTGGCCGTGTACAACCTCGGGATCCTGGGCCGGCTCATGACCGAGGTGGTGGAGAACCTCGACCCCCACCCGGTGCGGGCCCTGCGGAGCTCGGGGGCGTCGGCGGGCGCGGCCCTCATCTACGGCGCGCTCCCGCGGGCCCTGCCCCGGTTCGCCACCTACGGGCTCTACCGGTGGGAGGTCACCATCCGCGAGACGGTGGTGGTGGGCCTCGTCGGCGCCGGCGGGCTGGGACGGCTGCTCGGCGAGCAGGTGGCCGCCTTCGATCACCGTGGGGTGGCGGCGACGCTCCTGGCCCTCGTGGCGCTGAGCGTGGCCGTGGACCTGACCGGCGCCGCCCTGCGCCGGGCCCTGCGCTGACCCGGCGGGGAGCAGAGCAGCACCCCGCCGGGTCGAGCCGGGCTGGTCCTAGTCGAGGATCCCGGTCAGGCCGGTGATGTCGTCGGTGGGGCCGCCGTCGCCGTCACCGGTGAGCCCACCGAGAAGGTTGTCGAGCACGCCGAGACCGCCTGGCCCCTGGGCCGGGGCAGCCGGCGCCGGGGGCTGCAGGAACCACTCGGTGCCGTCACCGCCGGCGATGTAGGGGTGCTGGGGGCCGAAGCGCTGCCCGGCGGTCATCTCCGGGGCGATGCGAGCGGCGTGGTCGAACGCCTCTTGGATGGACACCGTCCCGCTGCCGTCGGCGTCGGCGTGCGCCTTGAGCATGCCCTGGTCGACCATGAGGCCGTTGAACACCGACTGGGCCCAGTCGCCGCGCTCGTAGCCCTTCTCCACCTCCTGGGAGGCGGCGGTGAACAGGCGGCGGGGGCTGGCGACCCCGTCGTCGAAGCCCGCCGCCTCGCAGCCGGAGATGTTGATCCAGGCGTCACCCCGCAGCGCCCGCAGGCTCTGGGCCAGCTCGCCGTCGGCGATGAAGGAGTTGTCGTGGGGCCAGAGGTACTCGTCGTTGCCCTCGCCGTCGCCGTCCCGGTCACCCGTCATCTGCTTGACGTGCCCGGAGTAGGCGAACACCGAGAACGAGGTGTCGCTGCTGTTGTCGACCAGCCAGCGCAGGGCGTCGCGGATGGCGTCGGCGGTGGCCGCCTCGTTCACCAGCATGCGGATGTTCTCGTCGGCCCAGCCGCCCCGCAGCAGCGCCTCCCGCACGATGGCGGCGTCGCCGGCGCTACCCGGGGTGGACACGGTGCGGCCCTGGTACTCGCTGATGCCGATGACCACGGCGAACCGGGGGGCGTCCCCCGATGGCGCCGCTCTGGCCATGGCCAAGGGAGAGAGGATCAGCAGGGCGCTGACCACGGCCACGATCGCCTTGCTGCTGCGGGACCTCGTCTTGGCGCTCATCCTCGTTCTCCTCCTGGGATTCCGGTCAGAAAATGCAACGAGGGGATGGGGACGAATCCCCATCCCCTCGTCAGGTGTTGCTGCGTTCAGTGCCTAGAGGCTGTCACCGTTGCGACGAGCCCGCAGGGCGAAACGCCCGGCGGTCAGGGCGCCACCGAGAAGGCCGACACCGAGGACGCTCGGCAGGACGCCGAGGCCACCGGTGCGAGGCAGCGACGGACGGGCGTCGCCCGTCGGCTGCAGGCTGGTCGGAGGCGGACCGGCGCACGAGGTGGCCGACACCTCGGAGTGGCCCAGGATGATGTCGAGCAGGGGCTCGTCACCGTTTCCGCCGTCGCCGCCACCGAGGAGGTCGCCGAGCACGTCGCCCAGCACGCCGCCGCCGCCGTCGCCGCCGTCGCCGCCGGTGAGGTCACCAACGAGGCCGCCGTCGCCGCCGTCGCCGCCGCCGTCGCCGGTGACGTCACCGACCTGCTGAGTCTGGAAGGTGTCGCCGCCAACGCCGTTGCCGCCGACCGTGATGTGGAGGGCGTTCACGAAGAAGCCGTTCCCGTCGGGGGTGGGGCCGAACTCGTGGTCCTGGATGTCGATGAGGTCTCCCAGGAGTGCTTCGTCGTTCTCGTCACCGCCGAGCAGGTCGATGACGCTCCTGACGACATCGTCGAGCACGTCGCCGATCTCGATGTCAGAGCCCTGATCGTCGACGATGCGGGAAGCCACGTCGAAGAAGACCTGGTCCTGGGCGCACACGGCCACGGCCTCGGACTCGATCACACCCAGTCGGAGCAGCGCCTCGAAGACGACTTCGGTCAGGAGTTGCTCACCGCCGCCACCGGTGATGTCACCGACCTGCTGGGTCTCGAAGATGCCGCCGCCGCCACCGTCGCCGCCGCCGAGCAGGTCGCCCAGCAGGCTGTTCTCGCCGCCGCCGGCCTCGTCGTCGAGGGCGACGCCGGTGATGCTGATGGAGGAGAAGCCGCGAGCGTTCACCACGGGGATGACGATCTCCTCGTCTTCGCCGCCTTGGCCGCCGCCGTCGAGGAGGCCGCCGAGGAGGTCGCCGCCGCTGCCGCCGCCGTCGCCGCCGCCGAGGAGGTCTCCGAGGAGGCCGCTGTCGTCGCCGCCGCCGTCGTCATCGGGTCGCAGCGCTGGGACGATGGTGGACTCAGCACTGGTCTCCGCCTGCACGATGCCAACGCCCTCGAACGCCAGCGAACCGGCGTCGACGGTCACGACGTCCTCTTCAACGGAGCTACCTGGCGGGAACACCGAGGTCACCTCGGGCTCCCGTTCGATCAGATCGTCGAGCAAGCTGCCGCCGACGTGGATCCCGTAGGCGTTGGCGCGGGCGGTGGCCACGGGGTCCGCGGTCGCACCAGTCACGCTGAATGCAGTCATGGCCACGACGCAGGTCGCTACTAGGGCCTTCTTCATACTTGAGCTCCTCGTAAGGTTCGTTCGTGGACCTTGCCACGTTGGTGATCGCTGACTGGCTCGACCGACCTGCCGCCCCCAGCCGGGGGTCAACCGGGCGAACGAATCGTTCTCTTGTCATCTACGTCCGGCTGGACCGGCGACGGGATACTAGACGAGGGAACCAGTGGGCCCGCCAGTTGCCCGGGCGCCCCATGGGGAGATCCAGGTCTGCGGGCCCCTACCACCCTCATTTTCCTCCTGCCGCACGTTCAGACGAGCGAGCGGGGAGTTGATGACGCGGACCGCCGAACCCACCGCCGGAGCGCCGTACCTTACGCTGACGCAATGACGCAGAAGAGTCATCCGCCTGGGCTGGGCGACATCGGCCACGGTGTGAAGATCGGACCGACGAGGTGACGCCCGTCTCCCCCCAGGAGCGCCTCGAGTCTCGGGAAGGCGGGCGTTGGCTGGTGAGCGGCTTCTTGGTGGTGACTCTTGCCGCGCTGCTGGTGTGGAACCTGCCGGCGTCCGAGTTGCGCAGCGTTGGGTTGCCGTTCGCCGAGCCCTACATCAACGCCACCGGGCTGACGCAGACCTGGAACCTCTTCGCCCCGGATCCGCTGCGCCACAGCAGGGAGCTGGTGGCACGGGTCCACTACGACGACGGCCGCTCCGTGTCATGGCGCCCACCGCATGGCGGGCCGTGGTTGGCGCAGTACCGGAGCTATCGCTGGTACGCGCAGATGGCCCGTCTCCGGCTGGACCGCAGCAAGCCACGATGGGAGCCCTTCGCCGCCTGGGTGGCCAGCATCCACGAGGCCCCTGGCCTCGAGCCGGTCCGGGTGGAGCTGGTGCGCCGGTGGCGGGACCTGGCGCCGCCGGGCGGCGGGCCAGACGGTGCGTGGCAGGAGTCCACGTTCTACGTGCTCGACCTCGCCGCTGACCCCGAGCCGTGAGGCTCCCGGCTGCCTGGGAGCGCTTCTGGTTCTCCCCAGAACCGACCTCGACTCTCGCGGTGCTCCGGATCGTCTACGGCCTCCTGCTGCTGGCGTGGACGACGACGCTCTCGCTGGACGCCGCGACCTTCTTCTCCCGTTCCGGGATCCTGCCCGAGCGGCCGCCCGTGCCGTGGACCTGGACGGTGCTCGACCTCGCCCCGTCCGACACCGCCGTGGCCATCCTCCTGGCGCTGCTGGTCTGGGCGGCCCTCTGCCTGGTGGTCGGCTACCACACCCGCCTGGCGGCGGTGGTGGCCTTCGTCGCCGTGGTCTCGCTGCACCGCCGCAACCCCTTCGTCTTCCAGGCTGGGGACAACCTGCTGCGATCCTTCGCCTTCTACTTCATGTTCGCCCCGGCGGGGGTCGCACTCTCGGTCGACCGTTGGCGCCAGGTGCGGGCACGGTTCTGGGAGTTCCCCCGTCGGGCGGTGTGGGCGCTGCGGCTGATCCAGGTGCAGCTGAGCATCCTGTACCTGTTCAGCGTGTGGGAGAAGCTGCGGGGGCAGACCTGGCACGACGGGACGGCGTCCTCGTGGGCCATGCGCGTCGACGAGCTGGTCCGCCTGAGGCTGCCGCCGTCGATCACCGAGTCGCTCCTGGTGTCCAACGTCGTGACCTACGGGACGTTGGCGATCGAGCTGGCGCTGGCCGTGCTGATATGGAACCGCCGGGCACGCCCATGGGTGCTCGTCGCAGGCGTCGTTCTCCACCTGTCCATCGAGATCACCATGAGGGTGGGCTTCTTCAGCTTGGTGGCGCTCCTCTACTACGTCGCCTTCATCCCTCCGGAGGTCGTGACGGAACGGCTTCTCCGCCTGCGGGCCCGCCTGCGCCGTTCCCCTCTCGCTCCGCTGCGTGCGCTCGCTTCGGCCGGCCCCGACGTGCCCGTGCAACCCCAGCTGCCGTGGCCCGAGCCGCTGCCCGAGCCTGTGCCCGCCGCAACGCACGCCTCCGCAGGCGGCGACACTCGTCCTCGACTCAGCTGACGTCGAGGAGGTCGGGCTCCGGCTCGGCACGCGCACCACGCCGGGCGGCGCCGCCACTCGTTGCCTGGTGCGGCCGTGGCCCGGTCCCTCCGGTCACGTGGAGCGTTCGGCCACCGGCGCTGGGGCGGAAGTGATTCGCTCCGGGGCGGCCGCCGCTCTGGGGCGCGGCGCCGGGCCCCCTACAGCCGCGGCGCGGTCTGCAGGGTGAGGTCGATGCCCATGGCCCGCTCCGCCTGCTCCAGCTGCGGGCTGAGCCGGGTGATGAGGATGGGTCCGGCACCCGAGGTCTCGGCGGCGCCGAGGCCGATGGCGGTCAGCACCCCCACTGCCCGGCCCTGCTCGTCGAGCACCGGTCCTCCGCTGTCGCCGGGCAGAGCGAGCCCCGTCGCCGCCACCGTGTTGGGGTCGCGCAGGCCGTCGACGGCCAGGAGGGACCTGCCGATGGCCAAGGGCCCGCCGATGCCGAGGGGGTTGCCGAACAGGGAGAGCCTCGTCACCTCGGTGCTGATCTCGTCGTTCACCCCGGTGGGCCCGCCGAACTGCGCCACGACGGGGCTGGCCTCGACGTCGTCGTCGAGGCGGATGAGGCCGAAGTCCTTGGGCTCCTGCTGGATGGCGTAGGTGAAGGCGCCGATGCGGTTCCCGTCGGCGTCGAGCGCCTCCGGGCCCTCTCCGGCAGCGAACACCCGTTCACCGATGTCCTGGCTGAGCGGCAGCGTCGAGAGGACGCAGTGACCGGCCGTGCCCATGTAGCGCCCGCCGTCGCTGCCCTTGAACAGGAAGTTCAGCGTGCAGGAACCGCTGCCACTCTGCACTCGGGCTCCAGGGAAGACGCCAGTGCACGAGCCCAGGCCCAGCTCGACGACGGGGACGGTGAGGGGCTGGCACGCCCCGGTGCTGGTCCCCTCGTTGCTGGCGCCGGTCGGTTCCCCGGAGGACCCTCCGAGGAGCGAGTCCAACAGCCCGGCTCGGGCCGGCGGGGCCACGCCGACGGTGGCGAGGATCATGGCGAACACCAGCACGAGGCGCAGACGGGTCATGCCGGAACGGTACCGGGAGCGCCGCCAATTCGGTGCGCGGGATGTGGTGGTTTTTGCCCCAGGTGCGATCAGCCGTCACCGGGCTCGTCGAACAGCAGCGCCAGCAAGGCAGAGGCGTCGAGGACCCACGCTCGCCCCTGGTCATTTCCCCGCGTTCCGGTGAGCTTCCTGTCGCCGCTCGGCGAGCAACTCCTCCACGACGCTCGGACCACCGGCCGCCTTGGCGTAGCGACCCTGCAGGCGATTCGAGGCGACCTCCTGCCGCTCGAGCCTGAGCGCCTCACCCTCGAGACGAACGAGCACGACCGAACCCGGCTCGAGGCCCAGGCGGCGTCGCATGGCAGCGGGGATGACCAACCGGCCTCGAGAGCCGATGGTGACGCGCTCAGTCGGTGCCATGACGCGGATCTCGCTCCTCCGGCTCCGTCGCTGCCACACCTGGAGGCCATCCCGATGTGTTCGCTGACCAGGGACTTTGCGGCGGAGAGAGTGGGATTCGAACCCACGGTGAGCCGAAGCCCACAACGGCT
>JAHWJR010000187.1 GCA_019348335.1 Actinomycetota bacterium | reverse complement strand
AGCACCGGCTCTTCTGCTGTCGGCCGATCTTCTACCGGATGGATCGACCAGATCGGGTGTGCGAGCCCGGTTCATGCGCGTCCTACTCGGGACTGACGCGCACCTCGAGCCGGTGGCGACGGGAGGGGGTGGCGGCGGGGTCCCTCATGCGGTGAGGACAAGGGCGCCCGGACTATGTCCGGACGGCCTTCTCATCATTTGTCACCAGGACACGAAGCCGCGATGTGGCATTCCACGTTGCGGCAATAGCGGCGCGGCCGCCGGCACGACCTGCTTGCCGGGCGCCCAGACCGAAGAGCTCACCGGTCACCCACAGCTCTCGAGGGGGCCAGCCGACGTCGGTGTCACGCAGCTGTCGTCGCTCGATCGCGACCTCGGCCAACTCGACGAGGTGGCCGATCGCAGTGGAACGCTTCACATCACCATCCTCGCGGCCATCGCCGCGTCCGACACCTACGCTCGCGTCGTGGACGACATCGATCAATGGCGCCGAAACCGGTCGGCCTGCCGTCGCCAGCTACGGCACATCCGCGAGGCCGTGGAGCGGGTCACTACTGGGATCGGACGCCACCGCAGGAACAGCCGCTCCCTGGTTCGACGCGGGCCAGCCGCGACGATTGCCAGATGACGCCCGGCGCCTGGACTCGACCGGAGATCGAGAGATTGGCCGACCCCCGGTCGTTCATGCGCGGTCTCGTCTATCACCACCAGAGCCGTGTCGAGATCGAAGCTCACGGCTCCGACGTCGTCACTGCAACCGTCCGTGGCTCGATGCCCTACCGGGTCGAGCTGCACCGAGCACCGGAGATCGCCTGGTCGTGCTCGTGCCCAGTTGGGGAGGATGGGGACTTCTGCAAGCACTGCGTGGCTGTCGCGCTCCAAGTCTCCGGCGACGAGCTGGAGCGGCCGGTGCCTCGCCGCGCCCGACCTGGAAACGGCCCGGACGTGGGCAAGTACCTCTCGGGTCTCGGAAGCGACGAGCTGGTCGACCTGCTGCTGGACCAGGTCGAATCCGACTGGCGGCTTCGCGAGCGGCTCACCGCCCGGGCGATCGCGTCCGGAGGTGGGTCCCTGAACGTCCGCACGTGGAAGAAGCGCATCGACGCGGTGTTCGGCGACAGCCGCGACTTCGTGCCCTACGCGGAGGCCGGCGGGTGGGCACAGGACATCTTCGAGGTCATCGATGCCCTCGGTGATCTCGTCGACGCGGGGCAGGCGGCCGCGGTCGTCGGTCTCGTCGAGCACGCCCATCGCCGTGCGGACGCCGCGGTGCAGTACGTCGATGACAGCGACGGTTGGCTCACCGACATCTCGGGCCGCCTCGGCGAGCTCCACCTCCGGGCTTGTGAGCAGGCAGAGCCGGATCCGGTGGAGCTCGCCGGGCGCCTCTCAGAGCTCGAGATGACCAGCGAGCTCGACACCTTCCACCGGGCAGCCGCCACCTACGCCGGGGTCCTCGGCGCCCAGGGCATCGCCACCTACCGGAAGATCGTCGAACCGAAGTGGAAGGCCACCAGGAAGGCGAAGGACCCGTACTTGCAGAAGGCGTTCCGGGCTCGGGAGGCGATGATCGGCATCGCCCAAGCCGGCGGCAACCCGGACGACCTCATCGCCGTCCGTGGCGACGACCTGCGAACCCCCGACGCCTACCTCGAGATCGCCGGGGCACTGACCGCCGCCGGCCGGCGGGCCGAAGCGCTCGACTGGGCCTACCGCGGACTGGCGACCTTCGCCGACCGGCACTGGCAGACGCCACCGCTGCGCGAGTTCCTCGCTGCGCAGCTCCGCGCCGACGGGGACGACACCGGCGCCGAGGCGCTGTGGTGGGAAGGATTCGAACGCCACCCCTCACTCGACAGCTACCGCAAGCTTCTTGCCGAGAGCGCGGATCCTGACAGCAGCCGGGACCAGGCGATCGCCCTACTTCGAGCGCGCCTCGACGCCGGCGACACCGATGCGCCTACGCGGAACCCGTTGCTTGATCGAGGCCCGGCGACGGTGCTCGTGGAGATCCTGTTGTATGACGGCCAGATCGACGAGGCGTGGGCTGCTGCGTCGGCGTACGACTGCGACGAGCGAACGTGGATGAGCCTCGCCCGGACCCGGGAGGGGACACATCCGCTCGACGCCATCCCGATCTACGAGCGGGCCGTCGCCGCCCAGATCGACACCAAGAAGAACGGCGGGTACCGGGCCGCGGTCGACCTCCTCACCCGTATTCGCACGCTGGCGGACAAGGCCGGCCAGCCGGAGCGCTTCGCCCAGCTGCTCGCCTCTGTCACCGCCGAACACGCCCGCAAGCGCAATCTGATGGCGCTCATCGACAAGAAGCGCTGGACGTGAGGCAGGAGCCGTGCGCCCCGCGCCTGTGTCAGGTGGCCTGCAGCGCCGGACGGACGCCGGGGTGGCCACCGGGCCGTTGGGCGCGCAGAAAGGCGTTGACACCCCATGCCATCAGCCTTACCGTGACCTTTCCTATGGCGCGCCTCCGCACGGCCGAACGAAAGCTCCGGGGTAAAGCCCTGTCGAGCTTCGGCGCGTACGCGTGCCAGCCCGGCTCCCGGGCCCATGTCGGGTCGAGGCCAGGACGACGGCAACGTGCCACGACGAGCAACCCTGCCGGGCGCGGGTAGGGCGCAGCACCGCTCACTGAGCTCGCCAGCACTTCCTCCCGCAGCACGTGCACAACGCCAGGTGGGTTCCATTCCCAAGGCGCGCACCGAGCCGCCGGAGCTGCACGTTCCCGTCGCTGGCGCCACGACGACGCCCCGGAAGCGAGAGGACGCTGGTCCACGAAACGACATGCCGCGGTGGTCCCACGGAGACGCCGCCGCCGACCACACCGATCGACCAGAACGAAGGAGGCGGTTCCATGCCCACCCACATCAACGACAAGCTGATCTCCTGGGCGTCGGAGAGCGACGACCAGACCATTCTCCAGGCCCAGAAGACGGCCCGGCTCCCGATCGTGGAGGGTCATGTCGCCCTCATGCCCGACGCCCATGTCGGCATGGGCGCCACCGTCGGTTCGGTGATCCCCACGAAGAACGCGGTCATTCCGGCCGCCGTCGGTGTCGACATCGGCTGCGGGATGATCGCCGCCGAGCTCGACGTGTTCGATCATCAGCTGCCCGACTCGCTCGAGCCGCTGCTCGGCCGGATCGAGCAGGCCATCCCCGCCGGCGTCGGCCAGGGCCATGACCGCGTCGCCGACAACGCCGACCGCTGGCTCGCGGCCAACAAGCCGGTGAGCGACCTCGGGACCGACAAGGCGACCAAGGCGGCGAAGCAGTTCGGCACGCTCGGCTCGGGGAACCACTTCTTCGAGCTCTGCGTCGACGAGCGGGACCGGGTCTGGGTGGTGCTGCACTCGGGGTCCCGCGGCATCGGCCACCAGCTGGCGCAGGCGCACATCGCCAAGGCGCGCAACCTCGCCAAGGATCTCGAGCTGCGGCTCGAGGACCCTGACCTCGCCTACTTCGTCGAGGGCACGCCGGAGTTCCAGAGCTACATCGGCGACATGCTGTGGGCCCAGGACTACGCCCGCGCCAACCGGAGCCAGATGATGGACAACGCGATGCGTGAGGTGTTCGCGTTCCTCGGGGTCGGCCGCGAGACGCGGCGCATCAACTGCCACCACAACTTCACTCAGCGCGAGGTCCACCACGGGAACGAGCTGTGGATCACCCGCAAGGGTGCGATCAAGGCCGACCGCGGTGACCTCGGCGTGATCCCGGGGTCGATGGGCACGCGCAGCTACATCGTCCGAGGCAAGGGCGAACCGGCGAGTTGGACGTCGTGCTCGCACGGCGCCGGCCGTCGCCACTCTCGCACGCAGGCGAAGAAGCTGTTCACCACGGCCGACCTCGCTCAGCAGATGCAGGGCAAGGTGTGGCTGGCGAAGCGGGCCGAGGCGCTGGTGGACGAGATCCCGAGTGCCTACAAGGACATCGACCAGGTGATGGCCGACCAGTCGGACCTGGTCGAAGTCCTCCACACGCTGCACCAGGTCCTCAACTACAAGGGCACCTGAGCAGGAGCGAGGAGGGCCCCCGCCCGGACCGCGCCGGGCGGGGCACCCGTGTCGGCGTCGTCTCGACGGCGCAGCCCGCCGGCACCAGGGCCGCCAGGTGCCCGGCAGGCCCTGGCCGGGCGCCGCCTTCGCCACCGCCCG
>JAHWJR010000186.1 GCA_019348335.1 Actinomycetota bacterium | reverse complement strand
ACGCCAAGGTGACGGGGTTCTTCGTGGGCCAGGTCATGAAGGCCACCAGGGGCCGAGCCGACGGCAAGGCGGTCACCCGGCTGCTGCGGGAGCGGGCCGGCGCCTGAGCCTCTACGGTTGCCGGTGTGCGACTCTTCCGCCGAAAGCGCCGCGAGGCGGTCGACCCGAACGAGCGGTCGCCTCAGTCGGGGGTGAAGTACGTGGACCTGGCCGTGCTCGACCAACTGGTGAAGGCGGGCGCCAATCTGGACGAGCCGCGCCATGTCCTTCACTATCTGTACTTCCCATCGCGGTCGGCAGCGGAAGCCGCAGCCGGCACGGCGCAAGACGCGGGTTACCAGCCCGAGGTAAGGGATCCCATGCCACAGTTCTCCGGGCAGTGGTCCCTCGTGTGCGAGCGCCAGGGCATCGTCACCGACCTGGTCACTGTTCGAGACACGACAGACTTCTTCGAACAGGTCGTTGCAGCCGATGGCGGCGAGTACGACGGCTGGGAGGCCTCCGCCTAGCTGCTCGACTCGTTCCCGTGAAACCGTGGGTCCTTGTCCGAGAGTCGTCTCGCTGCGCGGTCTTCGTGTCGCTCGAGTCCGGGACGTCGACTTCTGATCGTGTTGATCGCTACGGGTCCTCTTGACCGCGTCCCTGCAGTTCCCGGTCGTTTGTCTTCAGGCTGACGGCGGGGAGCCGGCGACGGCCCAGGCGTCTCCGGCAAAGCGCAACGTCAGCGCCGCCATCCGGGTGAGCATGAGCACTCCCAGTGACGCCCACAGCCAGCCGATACCGAGTCCGAGCAGCAGCACGGCGCCGGCGGCGGCGGTGAACACGACAGCGGCCAGCACCATGGCCCGGGCGAGGAAGCCCATGTCGCCGGCGCCGATGAGCACCCCGTCGAGCACGAACACCACGGCGTTCACCGGCTGGAGGGCGGCCACGAACACCAGCACGAAGGCGCACAGGGCCACCACCTCGGCGTCGTCGGTGAACAGCCGGGGCAGCACCGGGCGCAGGGTGGCCACGGCGGCGGCGAAGAGGACGCCGGCGCCCACCCCCCATTCGATCATCCGCCGGCCGGCCCGGCGGGCGTCGGCGACGTCGCCCGAGCCGAGCAGGCGGCCGATCATGGCCTGGCCGGCGATGGCCAGCGAGTCGAGCACCAGGGCCAGGAACGACCACAGCTCGAAGGCGATCTGGTGGGCTCCGAGGTCGACCGCACCGAGACGGGCGGCCACGGCGGTGGCGAAGGTCAGCGAGAGGCGCAGGGCGGCGGTCCGCACGAACAGATCGCGACCGACCACGGCCAGCCGGCGGATGGCCGCCGCCTCGGGAGCGACGGGCACACCGGCGGCCCGTACGTCACGAGCCACCCACCACACGTAAGCGGCGGCGGCGGCCAGCTGGGCGACCACCGTGGCCAGGGCCGAGGCACCGATCCCGAAGCCGAAGCCGTAGATCAGCGCCAGCTCGAGGATCAGGTTGGCGCCGACGGCCACGAGGGTGACCACGAGCGGCGTCATGGTGTCCTGGCGCCCGCGCAGGTAGCCGGTGCCGGCCAGGGTGACCAGGAGGGCGGGGACGCCCACCAGGCTGATGCGCAGGTAGACCAGCGCGTTGGTCGCGACCGGCCCGGTGGCGCCCATGACCGCCACCAGCCACGGCGCCAGGGCCAAGCCGAGCAGCGCCAGGACGACGCCGATGCCGAGGGCCAGCCACATGCCCTGGACGCCGTCCCGGGCGGCTCCCCGGGCGTCGCCGGCGCCCAGCCGGCGAGCGACCGAGGCGGTGGTGCCGTAGGCCAGGAAGTTGAACAGCACGTAGCCGGTGAGCAGCAGGGTGGTGGCCACCGCCAGGCCGCCGAGTTGGGGGGTCCCCAGCCGGCCGACCACGGCGGTGTCGACCAGGACGTAGAGCGGCTCGGCCGCCAGTGCTCCGAGGGCGGGCACGGCCAGGCGCAGGATGTCTCGATCGTGGGGGTGGGCGAAGGGCCGGGTGACGGCGATGGCGCCGAGGCTAGGAGGCTGCCGTGACCACCACGGCCGGTTTCGGGCAGGCTGGAGGGGTGCCGCAGCAACCGAAGCCCTGGGAACCCGGAGCCACCACCCGCCAGCGGGTCGCACCTCTGGTCGCCGCCGTCGTTCTTGTTGCCGCCGTGGTCTACGTGCTGCTGCCCTTCACCTTCGCCGGGGCGGTGGAGTGCAGTCCGCCGCTGACGGGCTCGAGCGCCCATCCCGACACGCCGGCCGGCAGCGTGGTGGGCAATCCCGACGAGGCCTGCGCGGCCATGGGCGGCAGCCGGCTGGTGAACGCCGGCGTGGTGGCGGCGGCCGCCATCGCCATCGGCGTGGCCGGCGCCTTTCTCCCCTCCGAACGCCCGCCCTCCGAACGCCGGCTCGAGGGCGAGGACGGGGACGCTGGAGGCGAAGCCCCTAGCGGCGGAAGAACAGGTTCACCACGATCGTGAGCACCACCGACACGAGAATCATGGTGGTCACGGGGACGTAGACCCGGACGTTGTCCGACCCGAACCTCAGGTCGCCGGGCAGTCGACCGAGACCGAGACGGCCGCCGACACCCACCAGCAGGCCGGCGACCACCAGCACGATCCCCGCCACCACCAGGATCTTGGCCAGGTTCACACGGTCAGGCTAACGGTGGGCGCTTGCCGGTCCCCGGCGCCGCCGGGCGCCGACGAGGGCCCCGACCAGAGCTGCGCCGGACAGGGCTCGCCGGATGGCCGTTCGCCGCCGGCCGTTGGCCTCGCCGTGGACCGATCCCGCCCCCGGGGCCGGCTCGTAGAGGTTGCCGTCGGTGACGGGCGCCGGCGTGGTGGGCGACAGGTGGAGCTTGTCGACCTGCATCGCCATCAGCTTCTCCATGAGCCCGGGCGCCGTCTTGGCCTGCAGGACCAAGGCCCGACCCATGGTGCCCACCACCACCTCTCGCCGGGGAACCCGCACGACGTTGACGATGGTGCGGGCCACCCGCTCCGGGGCGTACACCGGCGGCATGGCCTTCACCTGCCGGCCGGTGGCGTTGCCGGCGTGGGCGAAGAACGGCGTGTCGATCGTCGCCGGCAGCACGCTGACCACCTTGATCCCACGTGCGCCGTCGAGCATGAGCTCCTGGCGGAGGCTGGCGCTCAACGCCTTCACCGCTGCTTTCGACATGGAGTAGGGGTGGTTGTAGGGCTGCGGCACGACCCCGATGACCGACGAGACGTTCACCACCACGCCGGCGCCCTGCTGCTTCATCTGGCTCAGCGCCGCCCGGGCGCCGTGGACGCAACCCATCACGTTGACGTCGAGCACCCGGCGGAACTCCTCGAGCGGCGCCTCGAGGAAGGGCGAGTACAGCGACACCGCGGCGTCGTTGACCCACACGTCGATGCGCCCGAAGTGCTCGACCGCCCGCCGAGCGAGCTCGTCCACCGCCTTGGCGTCGGTCACGTCGGTGACCACGGCCAGCGCCCGGCCGCCGGCCGACACGCACTCGGCGGCCACCTGGTCGAGGGCATGCTGCCGGCGGGCGGCGAGCACCACCGCGCTCCCGTGGCTGGCGAAGGCCAGTGCCGTCGCCCGCCCGATCCCGCTCGACGCTCCGGTGACGACGACGACCGCGTCCTTGACCCGCATCGGTGGTCCCCCTGACTGGTGGCTGTGACCTGGTCGCCGGCTGTGCCCGCAGGGCATGGACCGGAAACCAGGCTGCGGCGTACGGCCGGCGCCGGACCCCGCGCTCAGCACAACGGCGGCGACCCGACCTCCCGAGGGTCGCCGGCTACGCCACCTCCTGGCGGGTGAGCCGGCGTACCGCCAGGGCGAAGCCGCCGGCGCCGGCGAGGACGAGGATGGCCACCGAGAGGAGCAGAGAGCTCTCAGCGCCGGCGGGCGTGGTGTGGCTGAGGTGGCCCAGCACCGACCGGGTCGAGGTCCGCAGGGCGAGCAGCCCCACCGTGTCGCCGGCGCGGGCCACGAACCCCTCCCACACGAGCACGTAGAGCACACCCCAGAGCAGTGCCCGGCGCACCCGCAGCCCCAGCCAGGCGAAGACGCCGGCGTAGGCCACTACGCCCAGGCCGCAGGAGACCACCGTGGCCGTCACCAGCCGGAGACCGCCGCCGCTGGCGACCGCCGCCAGGCCCAGGGGCACCACCGTCAGGGGCAGGGCGAGGGCCAGGGCGGC
>JAHWJR010000185.1 GCA_019348335.1 Actinomycetota bacterium | reverse complement strand
AGCTCGACCACCCGCCGCAGCGCTCCAGGGTCGGTGTCGGGCAGCACGCCCCAGCCGAGGTTGAACACGTGCCCCGGCCGCCCCCCGTTGGCGGCCAGCACCTCCCGCACCTTGGTGTCGAGCACCTCGGGAGGAGCGAACAGGGCGGTGGGGTCGAGGTTGCCCTGCACCGCCAGCGGTCCCAGGCGCCGGCGGGCGGCGTCGAGCGGTGTCCGCCAGTCGACGCCGACGACGTCGGCCCCGGCCTCGCCCACGGCCTCGAGGAGGTGGCCCGCCCCCACGGCGAAGTGGATGCGGGGCACCCCGTGGCCGGCGAGCCCGTCGAGGATCCGCGCCGAGGCCGGCTGGGCGTGGTGGCGGTAGTCGGCCTCGGACAGGGCCCCGGCCCACGAGTCGAACAGCTGGACGGCCTGGGCGCCGGCGGCGATCTGGGCGTCGAGGGCGGCCAGGGTGATGTCGGCCAGCCGCTCGACCAGGCGGGCCCACAGCGCCGGCTCGCCGTACATGAGCGCCTTGGTGCGGCGGTAGTCGTTGGACTTGCCCCCTTCCACCAGGTAGCTGGCCAGCGTGAAGGGGGCGCCGGCGAAGCCGATGAGGGCCACGCCGGCCGGCAGCTCCCGGCGCACCAGGCGGATGGTCTCGGCCACGTAGGGCAGGTCGGTCGCCGGCTCCAGGGGCCGGAGGCGGTCGAGGTCGGCGGCGGAGCGGAAGGGCTGGTCGACGACCGGTCCCCGGTCGGGGGAGATGCCGATGCCCGACAGCACGGCCTCCAGCGGGGTGACGATGTCGCTGAACAAGATGGCGGCGTCGACGCCCAGCCGGCGAACGGGCTGCAGCGTCACCTCGGCGGCCAGCTCCGGCTGGCGCACGATCTCGGAGAACGCGTAGCGGGCCCGCAGCTCCCGGTACTCGGGCAGCGAGCGCCCGGCCTGGCGCATGAACCACACCGGCACCCGCGACGTGGGCCGGCTCCGGCAGGCGTCGAGCAGGGCCGGCGCCGGCGGGGGCGGTGCGTCGGGGAGGGCGTCGGACACCTCGGCCACCGTACCGGCGAGCCGTGGCCGGGCTCTCACCCGCGCTGCGCCGCTGCCGCCAGCACCGACCGTTCCCAGGCCAGCTCCGGGCGCTCCAGTCGCCGCCGCACCCCGGCCCGGGCCTGCTCGGCCACCGCCACCCGGCGATCGAAGTCCATGGAGGCGGCGATGCCCCCCATCACCGCCAGGTCGTCGGGCCCGGGCTCGAGCACCAGCACGGGCGTCCCCTGCCGGCGCAGCGCCTGTAGCTCCCGCCGCAGCCGGGCGGCGTGGGCCAGGCGCTGGGCCCGGGCCGGGCCGGGCGGCCGGCGACGCCGCCGGCGAGCGCCGGCGGCCGGGCGCAAGGACAGCGGCGCCGACACCACCACCAGGTCGAGGCCGGCGCCGGCCAGGACGTCGGCGTTGGTGGCGGAGTGGGCCCCGCCGTCGACGTGGTCGTGCCCGCCGACGGGCACGGGGGTGAAGAACCCGGCCATGGCGCAGGACGCGGCCACGGCGGTCCCCACGTCGACCTCGACGCCGGCGTCGCGCCCGAACACCACCCGCCGGCCGTCGTCCAGCCGCACGGCGCACACCCACAGAGGATCCTCGGGCCAGCGCCGGTCGGACAGGCCGGTCACCGCATCGCGGATGATGGCGGGGTCGCGGCGGCCGCGGGGCAGCAGCCCGGCCGCAGCCAGCCCCGGCCGCAGCCGCCACGGTGCCAGCGCCCGCACGGCCAGCGAGAGGCACGCCGGGCGGCGCGAGGTGGGGCCGATGTCGGGTCGGGGCGTGTCGGTCGGCGCCGCGCCCACGCCCGGGCGCAGCAGGTCGTAGGGGTGGAAGCCGGCCCGCAGCTCGGCGCCGGCCACCGCCCCCGCCGAGGTCCCCACCACCACGGCCGCCCGGCGGGCGTCCCAGCCGGTGGCGTCGGCCAGGGCGGCACTCACCCCCAGGTGCCAGGCGTGGCCCACGAGCCCCCCGCCGCCCAGCACCAGCCCGATGCCTCCCACCGACCCGAGGGTACGAGTGCCGGTCGCCCGGGTGGGGCGTGGACCGGTCCCGGCCCGGCCCACGGCGCCGTAGCATGGCCGATCCCCATTCGACGAGCCGACGAGGGCCATGGCCGGATCTTCCGAGCTGGAGTACGAGCAGGCCTACCTCGACTGGGCCCACCAGTGCCTGGAGGAGGCGCGCCGGCGGGTGCTCCGCCTCCGCGGCCTCACCACCGTGGGCCGGGGCGGCACCCACCAGACCCGGGTGGAGGGTGAGGTCGTCGAGGGGACGATCCGCAACCGCCTGGCCCAGCTCGACGTGGGCGACGCCGCCCTCGTGTTCGGCCGCATCGACCCTGAGGACACCGCCGAGCGGTTCTACATCGGCCGGGTCGCCGTCGCCGACGAGCACCAGGAACCGGTGGTGGTCGACTGGCGGGCGCCCATCGCCGAGCCCTTCTACCGGGCGACCGGTCGCCACCCCATGGGCCTGGCCCGGCGCCGCCACTTCGCCACCCGGGGGCGCCGCCTCCTTGCCGTGGAGGACGAGGTCTTCGGCGCCGGCGAGCGTGGGGACGACGAGGCCGCCGGCGCCGGTCTCGCCGGCCGGGAGGTGCTCCTCGCCAGCCTGGCCCGACCGCGCTCCGGGCGTCTCGGCGACATCGTCGGCACCATCCAGGCCGAGCAGGACGAGATCATCCGCTCCGAGCTGGGCGGGGTGGTGGTGGTCCAGGGCGGGCCGGGGACGGGCAAGACCGTGGTGGCCCTGCACCGGGCCGCCTACCTGCTCTACACCCACCGCTTCCCGCTGGAGGACCAGGGGGTGCTGGTGGTCGGGCCCAACCGGGTGTTCCTGCGCTACGTCGAGCGGGTCCTGCCCTCGCTGGGCGAGGCGGGGGTGGAGCTGGCGGTGCCCGCCGACCTGGTCCCCGAGACGGTCGGCGACCGCCAGGACGACCCCGCCACCGCCCGGGTCAAAGGCGACGTGCGCATGGTCGCCGTGCTGGCCAAGGCGGTCCGTGACCGCCAGCGCCCGCTGCGCCGCGACCTGGTGGTGGGCTTCGGCCTGACGTCACTGCGCTGCGACGTGGAGACCAGCCGGCGCATCGTCGCCGCCGCCCGGCGCCGGGCCCGCACGCACAACGCCGGCCGCCGGCTGGTCGAGCAGGGCCTCTGGGAGGCGCTGGCCCGCAGCGCCCGCGACGAGGTCGAGCCGAGCCTCGTGCGCGAGCGCCTCCGGCGCCACGACGAGATCCGCGCCGTGCTGGAGTGGATGTGGCCGCAGCTGACACCGGACGAGCTGCTGCACGACCTGTTCGGCTCCCGCGCCCTCATCCGGCTGGCGGCGGGGGGCACGCTGCGCGCCGCCGAGCAGGCGTCGCTCGAGCGGCCCCGGGGCGAGCCGTTCGACCGGCGGGAGTGGACCGATGCCGACGTCCCGCTCCTCGACGAGGCCCGGGCCCTGCTCGGCCCCCGCCCGGGGCGCGGCGACGAGGAGCCCCGGTCCTACGGCCACCTCGTGGTCGACGAGGCGCAGGACCTCTCGCCCATGGCGCTGCGGATGCTGTCCCGCCGGTCGCTGGGGGGCTCCATGACCGTGGTCGGCGACATCGCCCAGGCCACGGGTTCGTGGGCGCCCGACGGATGGGACGAGGTCCTCGACCACCTCCCGGCCCGCCGGTCGCCCCGGGTGCACGAGCTGAGCATCGCCTACCGCACGCCGGCGGCGGTGCTGTCCCTGGCCGAGCGCGTGCTGCCGGCGGCGGTCCCGGGGTTGCAGGCGCCCCGGTCGGTGCGGGAGGGCGGCGATCCGCCCCAGGTGATCCGGGCCGACCCGGGACGGCTGGGTGCCGAGGTGGCGGCGCGGGTCGCCGCCGAGCGCGCCGCCGTGGGCGAGGGCAACGTGGCCGTGGTAGTCCCGGACTCGCTGGCCGAGGAGGTGAGCGCCGCCCTCGACGCCGCCGGCGAGCGGCACGGTCGGGCCGGCGGCGACCAACTCGACGCCCAGGTCAGCGTGCTCGCCGTGCGCCTGGTCAAGGGGCTCGAGCTCGACTCCGTGCTCGTGGTCGAACCCGCCCGCATCGTCGCCGAGGAGGCCCAGGGCCTGCGCTCGCTCTACGTGGCGCTGACCCGCGCCACCCGCCGGCTCACCGTGGTCCACTCCGAGCCGCTGCCCGAGGTGCTCGTCGA
>JAHWJR010000032.1 GCA_019348335.1 Actinomycetota bacterium | reverse complement strand
CCGCCGGCGTCGAGGGGTTCGGCGACGAGGACCTGCGCCAACGCCTGCAGGGCAGCGGCTTCGGCCTCGACCGCCAGTCGCTGGAGCGGGAGACGGGCACTTCCCTGGAACAGCTCTTCGACGTCCGGGTGACCGCGGATCTGCCGGGCGGCGGCGCCAAGTTCGCGGCACCGGTGGGCGAGCGCACTGTGGTGGAGGCCACCTCCCGCCAGCTCCACGGCGAGCGTGTCGCCTGGTTCACCATGGCGGCGGTCTCCATCCTCGCCCTGCTGGCGCTCGTCCTGGCCGGCGCCCGCCGACAGCGGCGCGAGTGACGCTGCGCAGTCCGCCAGGCGGAGCAGCCTCCGACGCTTGTCCAGCTCCGTGCAACGGGCGCCGGCGGATTATCGCCGGCGAAAGGTGACCGTCTCACCTCATTCGTAACATCGCCGGCATGGCCAAGGCGAAGCTCCTCCACCGCTGCGCCGACTGCGGCGGCTCCAGCCCCACGTGGCTGGGACGCTGCCCCGGGTGCGGGGCCTGGAACACCCTGGTCGAGGAGGTGTCCGAGGAGCTGCCCCGGCCGTGGGGGACGCCGGGTGGCGCACGATCGGCTCCTGCGGTACCCATCGGCGAGGTCGACCTCGACCAGTGGCGGGCACGCCCCACAGGGATCGGGGAGCTCGACCGGGTGCTCGGCGGTGGCCTGGTCCCCGGCTCGGTCACCCTCCTCGGCGGCGAGCCCGGGATCGGCAAGTCGAGCCTGTTGCTCCAGGCCCTCGGTGCCACCGCCGCCGGCACGCGGTCGCTGCTCATCACCGCCGAGGAGTCGCCCCAGCAGGTCCGGCTCCGGGCCGAGCGCCTCGGCGCCCTCGCTCCCGGGCTCCACCTGGTGGCCGACCCGGCGGTTCCGTCGATCGTCGCCCACATGGTCGAGCTCAGGCCGGAGATCGTCGTGGTCGACTCCATCCAGACCATCTTCGACCCCCAGCTGGGGTCACCTCCCGGCTCGGTCACCCAGGTCCGGGAATGTGCCTCCCGCCTGGTCGGCGCGGCCAAGGAGCACGGGATCAGCGTGGTGCTGGTGGGCCACGTCACCAAGGACGGCGCCCTGGCCGGGCCCCGCGCTCTCGAGCACGTGGTCGACACCGTCCTCAGCTTCGAGGGCGATCGCCACCATGCCCTGCGCCTCCTCCGGGCGGTCAAGCACCGCTTCGGGTCCACCCAGGAGCTCGGCCTGTTCGAGATGACCGACCAGGGACTGCTCGGCGTTCCCGACCCCAGCGGGTTGTTCCTCTCCGACCGGGCCACCGGGGTGGCCGGGTCGGTGGTCGTGCCCACCGTCGAGGGGCACCGGCCGCTGCTGGTGGAGGTGCAGGCCCTGGTGTCGCCCACCAAGCTCCCGCAGCCCCGGCGATCGGCACAGGGGCTCGACGCCGGCCGGTTGTCCCTGCTGCTGGCGGTGCTCGAGCGCCGGCTTCAGCTGCCCCTCGGGCAATCCGACGTGCACGCCTCGGCCGTCGGTGGCGTCCGGGTGGTCGAGCCGGCGGCCGACCTGGCCCTGGCCCTGGCCCTGGTGTCCTCGCTGCGCGACCGACCGGCGCCTGACGACCTGGTCGCCTGCGGCGAGGTCGGGCTCGGCGGCGAGTTGCGCCAGGTGGCCCAGACCGGGCGCCGGCTGTCCGAGGCGGCCCGACTGGGCTTCCGCCTCGCCGTGGTCCCGGCCTCAGCTCCGGACCCGCCGCCCGGCATCCGGCTACTGCGAGCCTCCACGCTCGCTGACGCCATCCAGCTCTCACTGCTCGACACCAGACGGTAGGCATGCCTAACATGGTGCCGGGACAGCTGCCGGAGCGCCGTGCGATGCGGTCGTGACGGTCCTCGCCGCCGCCCACCTCTCCACCTCCCGGGAGAGGCGGGCGGCGGTGGCGGTTCGTCCTGCGGGCGGGGGTCGCCTCGTCGAGCTGCGGGAACCAGTCAGTCCTCGTCGAGGGGCAGCAGGCCCGGCAGGCCGGCGAACCACTCGAGCACCGCCTGCTCGTAGCGGATCCCGAAGTCGAGCGTGGCGGCGGCGAACGGCTCGAGGGCGTCCCCGGCATCGGCTCGCAGCGCTTGGTACTCCTCCAGGCGGCTGGCGTGCACCTGGCGATGGGAGGCGATGAAGGCGGCCAGGCGTTCCGGGGCGAGGTGCCGACCGAAGGCGATGGTGAGCAGCAGCGGGTAGCGGATCTGCTCCGGGCCGGGCTCTCGCTCGAGCCACTCCCGGAACGCCGCCCGTCCCGACTCGGTGAGCGAGTAGGGACGCCGGTCCCGGGGCCCGGTCTCGCCCGCGGTGACCAGTCCGGCCCGGTCCATGCCCGTCAGCTCCCGGTAGACCTGGCACCGAGACCTCTCTCCCGCCGTCGTGGCGCACCTTGGTCTGGTTCCGCTTGGGCAGCACCGCGTTGAGCACGGCCTTGGACAGCGAGAGGTTCTTGATCCGCTGGGCCGCCCAGTCGGCGGAGATCTCGGTGGCGGGCACGCCCCACACCTTCTCGGTGTCGGTCTTGAACAAGATGCCGTAGAGCCGCCAACCGAAGCGGGCAGCCACCCAGCCCTCGAAGTTGGTCTGGTCGGCAGGAGGCCGCACCCGGGCCCAGGCGTAGGAGGCGACGCAGCGCACCGACTCCAACAGGCCGAGGTTGCGCAGGGCGTTGCTGGCCTTGAGGGGATAGTCGAAGAACTTGCCGTCGTAGAAGATGCGGCTCATCCTCGGCCGCAGCAGGAAGTCACCCTCGTCGAGGATCTCGTGCCACAGGTCCTCGACGGCAGCGACCTTGGTGAAGAAGCGGTGGCCGCCGATGTCGAAGCGCCACCCGTCGGCCTCGACGGTCCGGCTGATGCCCCCACCACGCAATCGCTCTCGAGCACCGTGGAGCGCACCCCGTGCCGGAGCAGCTCGTAGGCCGAGGTGAGACCCGCAGGGCCGGCGCCGACGATGACGATGTCGTCGAGCGCCGCTTTGTCGCTCTTGTGCTGAGTCGGCTCCACGCCCGGTACCACCCTTCCGACGTCGGCGTCCGCCTGCGCCAGCGGAAATCGGGGTAGGACAACGCGCCCTGTCTCCGAGAACCGGGAAGAAATGTGGTCATGCCCAGCGCCAGATCCGGGCACAATGGCCGGACGATGCGGGACCGGCTCACCACTAGGATTCCCGACGTGGCTCTCCGCCGCAGCTGCATGCTCCTCGAGGCGCTGGCCTCGGTGGCGCCCGGGAAGCCGCTTCGTGAGGGCCTCGACCGCATCCTCCAGGCCGAGATGGGCGCCTTGATCGTGGTGGGCGACGGACCCGAGGTGCTCAACATCTGCTCTGGCGGCTTCCTCCTCGACGCCGCCTTCAGTCCCCAGCGGCTGTCCGAGCTGGCCAAGATGGACGGCGCCATCATCCTCGCCTCCGACGCCAGCCGCATCGCCCGGGCCAACGTCCACCTCGTCCCCAACCCCAACGTGGCCACCTCGGAGACCGGCACCCGGCACCGCACCGCCGAGCGGGTGGCCCGCTCCATCTCCGTCCCGGTGATCTCGGTGTCCGAGGACCAGTCGGTCATCGCCGTCTACGTGGGCAACGAGAAGCACCCCCTCGAACCCATCCCCCGCCTGCTGGCCCGGGCCAACCAGGCCCTGTCCACGCTCGAGCGCTACAAGAACCGCCTCGACACGGTGTCGGCGTCGCTGTCGGCGTTGGAGATCGAGGACCTGGTCACCTTGCGCGACGTCGTCACCGTGCTCCAGCGAATGGAGATGGTGCGCCGCATCGCCGAGGAGATCGAGCGTCACATCATCGAGCTCGGTGTCGACGGCCGCCTGGTCCGCCTCCAGCTCGAGGAGCTGATGGGGGGGGTCGAGGACGACCGCCGCCTGCTGATCCGCGACTACTTCCACGAGGAGACCGGGTGGCACCTGCCCGAGGTGCTCGACGGCCTGGCCAACCTGGGTACCGAGGACCTGCTCGACCTCAAGGCGGTGGCATCCATGCTGCACCTGCCCGGCGGCACCCCCGATCTCGACCTGAGCCTGTCGCCGCGAGGCTTTCGCCTTCTCTCCAAGGTGCCCCGCCTGCCGCAGCCGGTCATCGAGCTCATCGTCGAGCGGTTCGCCAGCCTGCAGAAGATCATGCGGGCGACCATCGCCGACCTCGACGACGTCAAGGAGGTGGGCGAGGCGCGGGCCCGCAGCATCAAGGAGGGCCTGTCCCGGCTGGCCGAGACCAGCATCCTCGACCGCTACAACTGACCGTCCGCCTCGCCGACCGGCGAGATCGGGTGCCGGCTCGCCCGCTCGTAGTGTGACCGGCGTGGCAGAGGTGTGGACGGTGGTCGTGGCCGCGGGTCGGGGTACGCGCTTCGGCGGCGCCAAGCAGTACGAGGTGGTGGCGGGCCGGCGGGTGCTCGACTGGGCCCTGGCCGCGGCCCGGACGGTGAGCGACGGGCTGGTGACGGTGGTGAGCGCCGAGCACGCCGGCCAGCCCGAGCCCCTCGCCGACCGGGTGGTGGCCGGCGGTGCCACCCGCTCGGCGTCGGTGCGGGCCGGTCTGGCCGCCGTCCCCGAGGACGTCGACGTGGTGGTGGTCCACGACGCCGCCCGCCCCTGCGCCACGCCGGAGCTGTTCGCCGCGGTGGTCGCCGCCGTGCGGGCCGGGGCCTCCGCCGCCGTTCCCGGCATCCCTGTGGTCGACACGGTCAAGCGGGTCGACGGCGACGGCGTGGTGGTGGAGACCCTCGACCGGACGGGACTGGTGGCGGTGCAGACGCCCCAGGCCTTCGCCGCCTCCGCCCTGCGGAGCGCCCATGGCGAGCACCCCGAGGCCACCGACGACGCCGCCCTGGTCGAGCGGGCCGGCGGTCGGGTGGTGGTCGTCCCCGGGGAGGCGGCCAATGCCAAGGTGACCGGGCCGGCCGACCTGGTCGCCGCCGGCAAGGCGCTGGCGGCGACGGCGGACCAGTGAGCGTTCCGGCCACCACCCGGGTGGGCATGGGCTTCGACGTCCACCCCTACAGCGACGACCCGGGTCGCTCACTGGTGCTGGGTGGCGTGGCCTTCGCCGGAGAACGTGGCCTCGCCGGCCACAGCGATGCCGACGTGGTGGCCCACGCCGCCGCCGACGCCCTGCTCGGCGCCGGCCGGCTCGGCGACCTGGGCAGCCACTTCCCCGACACCGATCCTGCCTGGGAGGGGGCCGACAGCCTGGAGCTGCTCGCCACCGTGCGCCAGCGGTTGGACGAGGCGGGATGGGAGCCGGTCAACGTCGACTGCGCCGTGGTCCTCGACGTCCCCCGCCTGGCGCCCCGGCGCGAGGAGATGGAGGCAGCCCTCAGCCGGGCGGCGGGGGCCGACGTGACCGTGAAGGGGCGCCGGACCGAGGGCCTCGGAGCCCTGGGCCGGGGTGAGGGCGTAGCGTGCTGGGCGGTGGCGTTGGTGCAGCGGCGGGACCGATGAGCGCCGCCCGCCGGCGCCCGCAGCGCCCCGGAGAGCCCCGCGGCCCCGGTCGGGGCCCCGGTCGGAGCCCCGCCCCACGGGGCCGGGGACGGCCGAATTCGCCGGACCGTCGCCCCCGCCAGCCCGGGCGCTCGGCCAGGTCGTCAGGCCCTCGGGGCCTCGGTGGCGAGCAGGTCGAGGGCCGCCACGCGGTCAAGGAGCTGCTGGTGGCCGGCCGGCGTCGGGTGCGGGACGTGTGGCTGGCCGACGACGTGGGAGACGCCCCCGTCCTCGGCGACATCCTCGAGCTCGCCGGCGAGGCCCGGGTGCGGGTCCGACAGGTGCCGGCGGGAGCACTCCGGGACGAAGCCCGTTCGGAGGCGCCCCAGGGCGTGCTCGCCCATGCCGACGCCCTGCCCGAGGCCGACCTCGACGAGCTGCTCACCCGGGGAAGAGGGGAAGCGCCCCCCTTCGTGGCCTGCCTGGACGGCATCACCGATCCTCAGAACCTGGGGGCTCTGCTGCGGTCGGCCGAGTGCGCCGGCGTGTCGGGCGTGGTCCTTCCTCGCCACCGGGCGGCGCACGTGACCCCGACGGTGGCCAAGGCGGCCGCGGGAGCGATCGAGCACCTTCCCATCGCCGTGGTCCCGGGGCTGCCCGCCGCACTGGGCCGAGCGCGCGAGCACGGGGTGTGGGCCGTCGGGTTGGACGTGGCCGGGAGCACGAGCCTGTTCGATCTGGCCCTCGCCGGCGAGCCGGTGGCCCTGGTGCTCGGCGCCGAGGGCCGGGGGCTCAGCCGCCTGGTGCGGGATCGCTGCGACGTGCTCGCCTCGATCCCGCTGCGGGGGGCCCTGCCGTCACTCAACGTGGCCAACGCCGGCGCGCTGGCGTTCTTCGAGGTCGCCCGCCGCCGCCTCAGCTGACCCGGGCGACATTTCAACCCTGACTTTTGTCACGGTCTTGTCACGCGCCTGCCATGGAGCTGTCGGACCGCGCAATTAGCCTCGGTCCCTGTCGCCGGTCGCCGGTCGGTAGACGCACAACATCTCGCATCGCACCAGTTCAGGAGCCCTCATTGTCTCCTCGTCTTGCAACGGCTGCGCTCCACGAACTCGGCGACGACGACCTGGTGATCCTTGCCCAGCAGGGCGACGACCTGGCCCAACAGGCGCTGATCCAGCGCTATCGCCGCTTCGCCTCCTCCAAGGGTCGGGGCTACTTCATCGCCGGTGGTGACGACGACGACATCACCCAGGAAGCGTTGATCGGCCTGTACAAGGCCGTCCGCGACTACCGGACGGACCGGCCGTCGTCGTTCCGGGCGTTCGCCGAGCTGTGCATCACCCGCCAGCTCCTCACCGCCATCAAGATCGCCCGCCGCCAGAAGCACTGGCCCCTCAACCAGTACGTCTCCATCTCGGCCGACCGCGACGAGGAACCCGGCAACCCGTCAGTCGAGCAGGTCCTCGCCGACGCCGGCGCCGCCGACCCTGCGGAGCACCTGGTGGGCGACGAGGACGCCCAGGCCACCGGCCGGGCGGTGGCAGCCATGCTCTCGGGGCTCGAGGTCGAGGTGCTCCGGTTGTTCGTCGAGGGCAAGAGCTACGAGGAGATCGGGGCCGAGGTCGGCCGGCGGGCGAAGTCGGTCGACAACGCCCTCCAGCGCATCAAGCGCAAGGTCGAGAGCCGCCGGCCCGACGAGCTGGTGGCCCGACGGGTGGCGGTGTCGTAGAACATCCCCCGGCCGGATGGCGGCCGGCGACGGGCGGTTACTTCTTGGCCGGCTCGTAGTAGGGGTTGGCGCCGCTGGCGTGGTCGGTCACGTCGACCACGCTGGTGATCTCGGGGACCGACTCCCGGATGGCCACCTCGATACCCTGGCTGAGGGTGACGGTGGCCATGCCACAGCCCTGGCACCCGCCGGACAGGCGCAGGTAAGCGGTGGTGTCCTCCACCGCCACCAACTCGGCCTGGCCGCCGTGGCTGGCGATGCTGGGGTTGATCTGGGCGTCGAGCACCTGGATCACCCGCTGGGCCACGTCGCCGCTGAGGTCGGCCGGGGGCCGGGCGCTGATGGCCGGGCTGGCCGGAGCCGGGGGGATGTTGGGGTTGGTGATGGTCATGCCCGGGTTCAGCAGGTCGCGGCTCACGCCCAGCGTGGCGCCGCGCAGGCGGTCGACGCTGGCGGCGGGCACGACCACGGGCAGGTCGTCGTGGCGCTGCACCACGTCGTCGTCGCCGGCCTTGTCGACGGTGTCGAAGTACATGTCGTAGGTGAACTGCGCTCCCGCCGCCCCGGTCACCTCCACCCACAGGGCCAGCTGGTCGGCGTTGGGTTCGCCCTCGCGCAGCGTCAGGACCTTCTTGCGGGCCTGGTCGGTCACGGTGAGCACGGGCTGCTGGTCGGCCATGCCTCCATGATAGGAGCGTGCCCCGCGTCGTCCTGCTGCTGCCCACCGGGACCTACCGCGCCCCTGACTTCGTGCGGGCCGCCTCGGCCCTCGGCGTCGAGGTGGTGGTGGCATCCGAGCACCGCCAGGCCATGGCCCGGGCCATGGAGCACCGGGCCCTGGTGGTGGCCCTCGACCGTCCGGATGCCGCCGCCGACGCCATCGTCGAGCTGGCCCGGCGCACGCCGGTGGACGCCGTCGTGGCCGTCGACGAGCAGGGCGTGCTCGCCGCCGCCCTGGCCTGCCAGCGGCTGGGCCTGGCCCACAATCCTCCGGAGGCGGTGGCGGCCACGCGCGACAAGGCCGCCCTGCGCCGGGCCCTGTCCGCCGGCGGCGTGCGCCAGCCCGAGTTCCGCGTCGCCGGCGAGGACGCCGACCTGGCCGGCCTGGCCGCCGAGGTGGGGCTGCCCTGCGTGGTCAAGCCGCGGTCGCTCTCGGGCAGCCGGGGCGTCATCCGGGCCGACGACCCGGCCGGGGCGGTGGCAGCGGGCGAGCGGGTCCGGGCCATTCTCGCCGAGGCCGGCGAGGCCCGCGGGTCGCCCATCCTGGTGGAGGCGTTCGTGCCCGGTCCCGAGGTGGCGGTGGAAGGGCTCCTGCGGGGCGGTGCGCTGGAGGTGCTCGCCGTCTTCGACAAGCCCGATCCGCTGGAGGGGCCCTACTTCGAGGAGACCATCTACGTCACGCCGTCCCGGCTCCCGGCCTCGGTGCAGGAGGAGGTGGCCGGCGTGGTGGCTGCCGGCGTGGCCGTCCTCGGGCTGGTCGAGGGCCCCATCCACGCCGAGGTGCGCCTCGGGGCGCAGGGCCCGGTCCTGCTGGAGGTGGCGGCCCGCTCCATCGGCGGGCTGTGCTCCCGGGCCCTGCGCTTCGGGGCCGGCATCTCCCTGGAGGAGGTCATCCTGCGCCACGCCGTCGGGCTCGAGCTCGACCACCTCGACCGAGAGGCGCGAGCGGCAGGGGTGATGATGGTGCCCATCCCCCGGTCGGGAGTGCTCGAGGAGGTGCGGGGGGTCGAACGGGCGCGGGCGGTGCCCGGCGTGGAGGGTGTCGAGATCACCATCCCGAAGGGTCACCGGGTGCAGGCCCTGCCCGAGGGCGACCGCTACCTCGGGTTCGTCTTCGCCCGCGCCGGCTCGCCCCAGGCCGTCGAGGAGTCCCTGCGCACCGCCTTCGCCTGCCTCGGCGTGGTCGTCACCGACCCGGGGCCTGGCGCCGTCCGTCGATAGGGTGGGCCGAGGTGCGCGTGCTCCTTGTCTCCACCTACGAGCTGGGTCACCAGCCGGTGCACGTGGCCTCGCCCGCCGCCGCCCTGCGCCAGCGCGGCCACGACGTCCGCTGCCTCGACCTGTCGGTGCAGCGCTGGGACCCGGAGGCCGTGGCCGAGGCCGAGGCGCTGGCCTTCTCGGTGCCCATGCACACCGCCATGCGCCTGGCCCTGGCCGCCGGCGAGGCCGTCCGCCGGTCGCGGCCGGACCTTCCCATCTGCTTCTACGGGCTCTACGCCGCCGTCAGCTCCGACCTCACCCTGCGCCGGGTGGCCGACCGGGTCATCGCCGGCGAGTACGAGCCGGCGCTGGTCGAGTGGGTCGAGGGTCTGGTCGACCACGACCCCGCCTCTGGCGCTGGTGGACGCAGCGCCGACGCGCCAGAGCGGGTCGTGTCGCTGGGCCGCACCACGTTCCCGGTGCCGGCCCGGGACCTGCTGCCCCCGCTCGAGCGCTACGCCCACCTGGCGCTCGACGGCGAGGAGCGGCTGGTGGGCTGCGTGGAGACCAGCCACGGCTGTGCCTCCCGGTGCCGGCACTGCCCGGTGCCGAGCGTCTACGACGGGCGCATCCGGGTGGTCGGCCCCGACGTGGTGCTGGCCGACATCGAGCAGCTCGTCGACCAGGGCGCCCGCCACATCACCTTCGGCGACCCGGACTTCCTCAACGGCGTCCACCACTCGCTGCGGGTGGTGCGCTCGATGCACGAGCGGTTCCCCGACCTCACCTTCGACTGCACCACCAAGGTGGAGCTCATCCTGCGGCACCGCCACGTCTGGGACGAGCTGGCCGCCGCCGGCTGCCTGTTCGTGGTGTCGGCCCTCGAATGCGTCAACGACGACATCCTGGAGATCCTCGACAAGGGGCACACCACGGCCGACGCCGCCGAGGCGGTGGCCGTCCTGCGGGCGTCGGGCATCGAGGTCCGCCCCTCGTTCCTGCCCTTCACCCCGTGGACGTCGCTGTCCGACATGGTGGAGCTGGTCGACTTCGTGGCCGCCTCCGACCTCGTGGCCAACGTCGACCCCGTCCACTACACCATCCGCCTGCTCGTGCCGGAGGGGTCGCTGCTGCTCGACCATCCCGCCATGGCGGCGCACCTGGGGGACTACGACCCCGAGCGGTTGAGCTACGAGTGGACCGCGGCCGACCCCCGGGTCGACCGGCTGCAGGCTGAGCTGGCCCAGCTGGTGGAGCAGGGGCTCGCCGCCGGCGAGCCCAACGGCTCGCTGTACCTGGCCGTGAGCCGGGTGGTGCACGCCGCCGCGGGCGAGCCCCCCGCCGCCGGCGAGCTCATCGCCGCCGGGTCGGTGGAGGGCAGGCCTCGGCTCACCGAGCCGTGGTTCTGTTGAGCGGAGCCCACCGAGGGCCAGTTCGGCCCCCTCCCACCTTCCTGATCGGCCACCTCGCCGGCGCCGGCGCCGTGCCGGCGCCATCGGTACGGTTGGCCGGTGGACGAGGCGACCACGGCGGCGGCTTCGGCTCGGGAGGTCCTGCTCGCCCTCGCTGACCTCACCCCGTCGGCCGAGCAGCGATCGGCGGGGCTGAGCGTCCCCACGGAGTGGTTCCGGTGGTTGCCGCTCCGATCGGTCGTGCTGTTCGCGCCCGGCGACCCGGACTTCGCCGGGACGTGGCAGCACGAGGCCGCGAGGACGGCCCTCGTCGACCGCCGGTTCGGCGAGCGGCTGGCCGCGGTCGACCAGGTCCGCCCCGAGCACCGGTCGCTGCGGGTGGGCTGGCTGTTCGTCGCCGGGGCCGTGCCGGCCGGCGACGGCCGGACCCGGCGGGTGTTCCACCCGCTGGTCACCATGCCGGTGCGCGTCGAGCGGCCGCCGGCGTTCGGTGACGCCCGCCTGGTCTCCGCCGGCGACGTGGAGATCACCGATCTGATCGGGAACGGCAAGGCCCGTGAGGAACTGGAGGCGTCGTTGGAGGTCGGGGGCGGGGCCCTCGACGGGATGGCCGGCGTCGCCGTGCCGGCCGACCTGCTCCGCCGCCTCCCCCGGCTGCAGCGCTTCGCCCGCGACCTGGCGTCGGCCGCCGGGCTTCCCACCAAGCGGGTCGTCCCCGCCGACCGGGGCCCCGACGAGCTGGCCCGCTCCTCGCGACTCGTGGTCGTGGCCGGCGTCGGGGTCTACGCCGTGCACGAGACCGGCGGCTCCGGCCGCGCCGGCTCGCTGCGCTCGTGGGCGGAAGGCCCACTGCACGAGTGGACGGCCTTCCACTCGCTCTACCTCGACCGGGGTGACGGTCCGGGGCCGGCGCCGAAAGACCCCGCCGGCGACCGGCTCGAGTCGCCCTATCCGCTGACGCCGGTGCAGCGGGAGGCCGTCCTGCGCAGCCGCCACCATCCCGTCACCCTGGTCTCCGGTGCCCCGGGGACGGGCAAGTCGCACGGCGTCGCCGCCATCGCCCTCGACGCCCTGGCGCGGGGCGAGCGGGTGCTCGTCGCCGCCAAGTCGCAGGCGACGGTCGACGCCCTGATGGAGCTGCTGGAACGGGCACCGGGGCCCGAGCCCGTCGTGTTCGGCTCCTCCGAGCGGCGGGAGGCGCTCGCCACCCGGCTCGCCGGCGGGCAGCTCCACCCGACCGGCGACGCCGCCGTGCGCACCGCCCGCCGGCGGGTGGACGACGCCGTCTCCGCCCGCGACGACCTGTGGCAGGTCATGGCCGGTCGGCTGCACGCCGAGTCGCTGCTGGCCGGCGCCGGCCACGAGGTGGACCGTGCCCGACTGGCGGCGCCGGCGCTGTTCGACACCGTCACCGACCTCGCCGAGGTGGGCGCCCTCCTGCAGCGGGCGTCGGGCAGGCCGGGGTGGTGGGCGCGGCGCCGGCGGCGGGCGGCTCGCCGGGCGCTGGACGGTCTGGCCCGGTCGAGGCCCGAGACCTCGCTGTCCGAGCTGTCGTCCGCTCTCGGCGTGGCCCGGGCCTGGCGGTCGGCGGCCGACCTGGTGGCCGAGGGCGGGCTCGAGCTGGGCCGGCAGTGGGAACGCCTGGCTGCCCTCGACGACGACGTCCGTAGCTCGGTGGCCAGGTGGCTGGCGGCCGACAGCCGCTCCGACGAGCGCCTCAACCGCCGAACGCTCGCCGCCGTCGCCGCCCTCGCCACCGCCCTGCGCAGCGGCCGGGCCGCCCGGCGGGCCCAGCTCCGCCGCCTGGACGACGCCACCCTCACCCGGGCGTTGCCCCTCTGGGTGGGCACGCTTCCCGACATCGACGACCTGCTCCCGCCGCTGCCCGCGCTGTTCGACCTGGCCGTCATCGACGAGGCCTCTTCCGTCGACCAGCCCCTGGCGGCGCCGGCGCTGCTCCGTTCGAGGCGAGCGGTCGTCGTGGGCGACCCGCGCCAGCTCCGCCACGTGTCGTTCCTCTCCGACGACACCATCCGGGCCGTCGTCGCCGACCACGGACTCGACCGCTCCCCACTGCTGGCCGCCCGCCTCGACGTGCGCCGCAACAGCACCTTCGACGTGGCCGCCGGCGTGGCGCCGGTGCTCGCCCTCGACGAGCACTTCCGGTCCGACCCCCACCTCGTGGAGTTCGTGTCCCGGCGCATCTACGCCGGCGAGGTGCAGGTGGCCACCCGCTCACCCAGCACCGAGTCGAGGGACTGCGTGCACGTCGTTCGCCTCGACGGCCGGCGGGACCGGGCCAAGGTGGTCCGGGAGGAGGTTGCCGAGGTGATCCGCGAGCTCCGCCGGCTGCGGCGCGCCGGCGCCGCCAGCGTCGGGGTGATCACGCCCTTCCGGGCCCAGGCCGACGCCCTGGAGGAGGCGGTGCTCGACGCGTTCACTGCGGACGACCTCGAAGCCCTCGACCTGCGGGTGGGCACGGTGCACGCCTTCCAGGGCAACGAGCGCGACGTGGTCATCGCCTCCCTCGGGCTGGGCCCGGACGACGGGCCCGCCTCGTGGCGGTTCGTCGAGGACCCTCACCTGTTCACCGTCTTCGTCACCCGGGCGAGACGGCGCATGGTGTTGCTGGTGTCCGCCGATCCGCCGGCCGGCGGCCTGATGGCCGACTACCTGGCCCAGGCCGACGCACCCCCAGGCCGCCCGGCGCCGGTCGAGGACGTCGGTGCCTGGGCAGGCGCCGTGGCCGAGGGGCTGTGCTCGGCCGGCGTACCGGTCACCACGGCCTACCCCACCGGCCGCCACGTGCTCGACGTCTGCCTGGAGGACCGCAGCCGTGACGTGGCCGTGGAGTGCCGGGTGCACCCCGACGGGCCCGACCGCCACATCGAGCGCCACCTCGCCCTGCGCAGCGCCGGCTGGACGCTGCTGGAGGCCTACCGCTCGAAGTGGGGGGAGCGACCCGCAGAGCTGACCCTCGACCTGCTGCGGCGCCTCGACGCCCCTGGCGCCTAGCCGGAGAGCAGCTGGCCGATGGGGCTGTCGTCGAGGTGGGCGAGGAGGTCGGCCGGGTCGTCGTAGACCGCCACCGCTCCCGCCTCCTCGAGCTGATGGCGGGTGGTGCCGCCGGTGAGGACGCCGATGACCCGCAGCCCGCTCTGGCTCGCCGCTTCGATGTCCCACACGGTGTCGCCCACGACGATGGCCTGCTCGGGCTCCAACCCGGCGCCCTCCAACGCCGCGCTGAAGATGTCGGGGGCCGGCTTGCTCTGCTCGACGTTCTCCTTGTTGGTCATGTGGCCGATGACGCCGTCGGGCACGGCCAGCTCCTCGAGCATGGCGTTCAGCTGGTCCTGGCTGGCCGACGTGGCCAGCACCACCTTGGCGCCACGGCGGTGGACCTCCTCGAGCAGGTCCTTGGAGCTCGGGAAGGCCTGGATCTCCGCCATGAGCTTCTCGAAGTGGCGGGTGTGCCCGTCGGAGGCGGCCTCGCTGGGGTGCCCGAGGAGCTTCTCGACCAGCTGGTCGCTGCCCATCCCGATGAGGCGGTGGATGCGGTACATGGGCGCCACCTCGCCGGCGTCGCGCACCGCTCGGGCCCACGCCACCGTGTGCAGGTAGTTGGTGTCGACGAGCGTGCCGTCGACATCGAAGATCACGCCGTAGGTAGAGATGTCCATTGCCTAGCACGATCGCTCCGTGGGGCCGGCATCGGAGGCTCAGAACTCCTTGGGACCACGCTGACTGCAGCGGGGGACGCGTGGGTGAGGGGAACTTGAGACTCTTTGAACCTTTTGGTAAGTGCTGCTTGACCTCAGAAAGGTGCGTCTGGACAGGGGCATCGGCCATTGCCCTGCTGCTTCACCT
>JAHWJR010000184.1 GCA_019348335.1 Actinomycetota bacterium | reverse complement strand
CCCGTTGCGGCGACTTCAGGCGTCCGCGCCGGTCGGCCGAGCGCGTGGCCTGGCGGCTCTTCGGCCCCCGTACCGGCGTCCGCTCGGTGAAGATCCACCCCACCTCGGCCACCGGCTTGCCCCCGACGAGACGGCCGTCGTCGAACAACCACGTGTACTCCCCGTGGAACTCCTGGAAGGAGTCGTTGGAGAACACCGTGGCGTTGGCCCGGTCGGCGATCTCGAGCAGGAACTTGTCACCTCTGCCGATGGTGCCCGCCGGCGGGATCACCATCTCGTTGGCCGCCAGGGCCTCCTCGAACATCTTCTTCTCCGACGAGTCGATGCGGTGCTCGAACGTCGCGTCGACGACGACCGTCCACGTGTCGTGGGGTCGCTCCTTCAGGAAGGCCCGGACCGCCTCGTCCAGCTGCTTGAGACTGGGGAGGCTCCGGCCTTCGGTCGCAATGTTCGATCCGTCGACGACGAGGTGCGTGGGCGCCATCTCATGGACAGTCAACCATCTCGCCACGGTGAACCCGCGCATCCTGGCCCGTTCCTTGCCTTCCGGCGTGGACGGCGCCACCCGTTGGTGACCGCTGGAGCGTCACCTAGAAGGCTCAGTCGACCCCTTCGAAGGCCCGGTCGAGGAGCTCGGTCTGCTCCCGCAGATGCACCTTGGCGCTGCCCGTCGCCGGGCTGCCCGACTCCCGGCGGCTGGCGTGACCGAGCTTGGAGCCACGGGAGGCGAGGTTGCGATGGAGCCGCCCGTGGGCGAACGGCCACGCCCCCATGTTCTCGGGCTCCTCTTGGAGCCAGTACACCGAGTCGGCGGCCTCGTAGCGGTCGAGGAGCTCGCCGATCCGTGCGTCGGGCCACGGGTAGAGCTGCTCGACGCGGACCACCGCCACCGGCGCTCGCCGTTCGTCGCGGCGGGCCATGGCCTCGTAGGCGACCTTGCCCGAGCACAGGATCACCCGGCGCACCTCGCCCGGGTCGGTGACCGAGGCGTCGTCGAGCACCTCGGCGAAACAACCCTGGGTCAGCGCATCGACCGGCGAGCGGGACTCCCGGGCCCGCAGCAGGTACTTGGGCGTGAACACCACCAGCGGCTTGCGCAGGTCCTGGTGGGCCTGGCGGCGCAGCAGGTGGAAGTACTGGGCGGCGGTGGTGGCGTTGACCACCTGGAGGTTGTCGTCGGCGCACAGGGTGAGGAAGCGCTCGATGCGGGCCGAGGAGTGCTCCGGCCCCTGGCCGTCGTAGCCGTGGGGCAGCAGGAGCACCAGGCCGGAGGTCTGCCCCCACTTGTCCTCGGCCGAGCTGAGGAACTGGTCGACGATGATCTGGGCACCGTTGACGAAGTCCCCGAACTGCGCCTCCCAGCAGACCAGGGCGTCGGGATGGCCGACGGAGTAGCCGTACTCGAAGCCCATGGCGGCGTACTCGGACAGCGACGAGTCGTACACCCAGAACTTCCCCTGGTCGGGACCGAGGTGGGCCAAGGGCGCGTACTCCTCGCCGGTCTGGTGGTCGAACAGCACCGAGTGACGCTGGGAGAACGTGCCCCTTCTCGTGTCCTGGCCGGCCAGGCGGATGTCGATCCCCTCGGCCAGCAGGGTCCCGAAGGCCAGCGCCTCGCCGGCCGCCCAGTCGACCTGCCCGGCGTCCCACAGGCGGTGCCGGGCCTCGAGCTGGCGGGCCAACTTTGGGTGGACGACGAAGTTCTCGGGCACCCGCTCGAGCGCCTCGACCACCTGCTCGAGGCGTTCGTGGTCGGTGCCGGTGGCGACCTGGCCACGGGTGCCCCTGCGCCGGCTGTGGCCGTCGCGGTGTCGATCGCGGGGCGCAGCCAGGGACCGGGTCTCGTCGAAGGCTCGTTGGAGGCGCTCGGAGAAGTCGTCCAGCGCCCGCTCGGCCTCGTCCAGGGTGATGTCGCCCCGCTTCACCAGCGACTCGACGTAGAGCTTGCGCACCGACCGGCGCTGCTCGATCCGCCGGTAGAGCAGGGGCTGGGTGTAGCTGGGATCGTCGCCCTCGTTGTGCCCGTAGCGCCGGTAGCACCACATGTCGATGACCACGTCGCCGTGGAAGGTCTGGCGGTACTCGAAGGCCAGGCGGGCCACACGCACGCACGCCTCCGGATCGTCCCCGTTCACGTGGAAGATCGGGGCCTGCACCATCTTGGCCACGTCGGTGGCGTACACCGACGAGCGTCCAGCCTCGGGGGCGGTGGTGAACCCCAGCTGGTTGTCGATCACCAGGTGGACGGTGCCCCCGGTGCGGTAACCCCGCAGGTTCGACACGTTGAGGGTCTCGGCCACCACGCCCTGCCCGGCGAAGGCAGCGTCGCCGTGCACCAGGAGCGGGAGCACCGAGAACGAGGTGGGCTCGTCCACCAGGTCCTGCTTGGCCCGGACCATGCCCTCGACCACGGGGTCGACGGCCTCCAGGTGCGAGGGGTTGGCGGCCAGCTCGACGGGGATCTCGGCGCCGCCGCGGCTGCGGAAGGTGCCCTTGGCCCCCAGGTGGTACTTCACGTCGCCGGAGCCCTGCACCATCTCGGGGTCGACGTTGCCCTCGAACTCGCTGAAGATCTGGTCGAGTGGCTTGCCCACGATGTTGGCCAGCACGTTCAGCCGGCCCCGGTGGGCCATGCCCATGACGACCTCGCGCAGGCCGCTGTCGGCGGCGGCCTCCAGCACGGCGTCGAGCAGGGGGATGGCCGACTCCGCCCCCTCGATCCCGAAGCGCTTGGCACCGAGGTACTTGGTGGCCAGGAAGCGCTCGAACGCCTCGGCGGCGTTGAGCCGGCCCAGGACGTGGCGCTGCTCGTCGACGTCGAGCGACGAGCTCACGCCCTCGACGTGCTCCTGGACCCACCGCTTCTGGTCGGGGTCCTGGATGTGCATGTACTCGAGGCCGACGGTGCGGCAGTAGGCGTCGCGCAGGATGTGCAGGATCTCGCCGAACGGCAGCCGGTCGGTGCCGGCCAGGCCTCCGCTGAGGAACTCGCGGTCGAGGTCCCAGATGGTGAGCCCGTAGCTGGCGGGATCGAGCTCGGTGTGCATGTGCGGTTCCTTGACCGCCAGCGGGTCGAGGTCGGCGATGAGATGGCCCCGGACCCGGTGCATGTTGATCACCCGGTTGACCTGCATCTGCTTCTGCAGCTGGGCGTCGGCGGAGTCGACGGGGTTGACGTCGCGGCGCCACTGGACCGCCTCGTAGGGGATGCCGAGCGAGTGGAAGATCTCCTCGTAGAAGCCGTGGGCGCCCAGCAGCAGCTCGTGCACCCGCTGGAGGAACATCCCCGACTCGGCGCCCTGGATGATGCGGTGGTCGTAGGTGGAGGTGATGGTGACCACCTTGGAGACGCCGAGCTCGGCCAGGGCCCGAGGATCGGCCGCCTGGTACTCGGCCGGGTAGTCGATCGCCCCCACTCCCACGATGAGCCCCTGACCCCGCACCAGGCGGGGCACCGACTGCACGGTGCCGATGGTGCCCGGGTTGGTGAGGGTCATCGTGGTGCCGGCGAAGTCCTCGACCGTGATGCGGTTGGAGCGGACCTTGCGGATGATGTCCTGGTAGGCGGCGTGGAACTGCCGGAAGTCGAGGGTGTCGGCGTCACGGATGCACGGGACCAGGAGCGTGCGGGTGCCGTCGGCCTTCTCCACGTCGACGGCGAGCCCCAGCCCCACGTGGTCGGGGCGGATCACGGCCGGGCGACCGTCGGCCTCGGTGTAGGCAGCGTTCATGACCGGCACCGCCCCGACCGCCTTCACCACGGCGTAGCCGATGAGGTGGGTGAAGCTCACCTTGCCGCCACGGGTGCGGCCCAGGTAGCCGTTGACCACCCGGCGGTTGACCTCGAGCAGCTTGGCCGGCACCGTGCGCACGCTCGTGGCGGTGGGCACGCCCAGGCTCTCGTCCATGGTGGCGGCGATGCGGGCGGCAGCGCCCCGTAGGGGCTGCGGCGCCTGGCCGCCGCCGGCGGATCCGTCGGCCGGCGGGGCCGGCGCCGGCGCCGGCACGCGCCGCGCCTCGGGGGCGGGGGCCGGCGGCTTCTCGTCGGCGAGGGCAGGGCTGCGGTAGTCGGCGAAGAACTCGCGCCAGCTCTCCCCCACCGACGACGGGTCGTCGACGTACCGCTCGTACATCTCGTCGACGAGCCAGGCGTTGGTCCCGAACGCCGTGCCGGGAGCCTTCGTGTCCCTCACCGGGCCAAGGGTACCGAGGG
>JAHWJR010000183.1 GCA_019348335.1 Actinomycetota bacterium | reverse complement strand
GCAGGGCGGCACTCTATAGTCCGAGCATCGAGCCCAAACGGGCGATCAGGGGAAGCGAGCATGACCAATCCAACGGCGGAGATCGGCGTGTTCGGTGGCTCCGGCTTCTACTCCCTCCTGGGCGACGACGCCCGCGAGCACCTGGTCGAGACTCCGTACGGGGCGCCGAGCGACGTGGTGGTGACCGGCGAGGTCGCCGGCAGGTCCGTGGCCTTCCTGCCCAGGCACGGCCGCCGGCACGAGTACCCACCACACCGGATCCCCTACCGAGCCAACGTGTGGGCGATGCGGGCGCTGGGGGTACGCCAGATCCTCGCCCCGTGCGCGGCAGGCTCGCTGGCCGCCGATGTCGTCCCCGGAGACCTGGTGGTCTGCGACCAGCTCGTCGACTGGACGCGGGGTCGCCGAGGCACGTTCTACGACGGCCCCCGCACCCGCCACATCAGCTTCGCCGAGCCTTACGACCCGTGGATGCGCGAGACCATCGTCGCCGTAGCACGACGGCTGAAGATGAGCGTCCATGACGCGGGCACCATGGTGGTCGTCGAAGGTCCTCGATTCTCCACGGCTGCCGAGTCGCGGATCTTCGCCCGGCTGGGATGTTCGGTCATCAACATGACCGGCTGTCCCGAGGCGGCGCTGGCACGCGAGCTGACCCTCGGGTACGCCACGATCGCGCTCATCACCGACCACGACGCCGGCATCCTCGCGGAGCTCGACCAGAAGCCGGTGACCCAGGAAGCCGTGGTCCAGATGTTCGCCGCGAACCTGGAGCGTCTACGCCAGCTGCTGGTCGAGGTCATCGCCGAGCTGCCGGAGGAGCCGTCACCGATGAGCGCACGGGCCCTGGACGACGCCACCTTCGGTTGACCTGACCCAACGCATCCGGGCGTGTCCAGGGCTCAGCCGGCCAACGGCCACAGCTGGCCTTACCGACGGCGGCGTCGCACGAGGCGGACGGTGTAGACGAGCGCCGCTCCTCCCACCAGGGCAGCGCTGAGCGCCGTCCACCGCAACAGGTAAGGCTCGACGCCCAACCCGGTCGCTCTTCGGTAGGTCTCGGGTGCATCACGGAGCACCAGCGGCCAGAACACGAGCAGGAGCATCACCACGAGCAGCAGGGGCGCCCGGACGCTGTTGAGTGGAGCGACAGGGGCATCGGGCAGGCGAGCCACCAACCGTCGGATCAGCCCGTCGGCGACCAGGAGCAACGGGAAGAGCACGAAGTCCCACAGCACCACGGCGCCGGCGAACCACAGGGCGATCTCGAACCAGCGGGGCACGCCCACGATGCGGGTGACGGCGTAGACGACCACGAGGAACTGGGCGAGGAGGACCAGTAGGTGCCACGGGCTGGCTCCGTACCAGCGGCGGAACACGGACTCCTCAGCCATCGGCGAAGGTCATGCGGCGGACCCACTTGGTGTTGCGAACGCCCGGGTTGGCCGGGACGATGACCCGGGCGGGGAAGCCGTGGTCCAGCGACAGCTCGGCGCCGTTCACGCCGAGCGCCAGAAGTGAACGTGGGTCCCGCAACTGACCGCTGTTCAACGTCGTCTGGCTGAACGGGGTGCCCTGTTGGATCGACTCGACGAACACCGAGGGGGCGTTCCCCCGACCGACGAGCGCCGCCAGGTCGGCCAGGCGCACTCCCTGCCACGACTGCACGGTCGACCAGCCCTCGACGCAGGCGATCGGCAGCTCCTCGCTGTGTTGCTCCATGGCCAGCAGGTCGTCGCGTGAGAGCTGCACGGTCCGGGCTCCCACCAGTTCCAAGCGGTAGGCGGCCCCGACATCGTCGCTCTTGATGCCCGCGTTGTCGGCCGTCATGTTGACCTGGAAGTCGTTGGGCCCCTCGCCGTAGGTCCGGCCTCGTGGTGCCAGGAGCGCCACCCTGCGAAGCGGCCCCCCGATGGTTTGACCGGCGGTGAGGAGTACCAGGAGTCCTGAGGCCCCACCGACCAGGCCGAGCAGGACCCGGCGCGACATGGACGGTGGCGCCGGGTCCGTCGGGGCGAGCGCATCAGGGTCCGGAGCAGGGGGCACGTGGTCGACGCCGCGGTTGCGCAGCGACCGCACCATCGTCGGCATCTTGATGGCGGCGTGGGCGACGAATGCGGCCGTGAACACCCAGGCACCGAAGAGGTGGGCGTCGTAGAAGGAGAAGCCCCACAGGTAGTCGTACTGGACGTTCAAGATGCCGGTCGCCAGCTGGAACAGGGCCCCGCCGATGATCAGGAAGATGTTGAGCCGCTCCAGGCCTTGGGCCACCGAGCGCACCGGGGGCCAGTCGTACAGCTTCGGGGCCACCGTCCACAGCTTTGCCAGCACGATGGGTACCAGGGCGAAGCCGACGATGACGTGCAGACCCTGGGTCAAGCGGTACAGCCAGACCGGTGACGTGGGCCACTCGAAGAAGTAGAACTGGAACAGACCGGCCCACGGGGTGAGGTCGTTGTCTCCCAGGGCGGGGTCGTAGGCGGCGTAGGACAGGAACCCGGTGACGGCGACGATGGGGACGCCGACCAGCAGCACGAGGCCGAACAGCGACGCGAGCCACGGGCCACGGAGGGGGCTGCGCCAGGTCTCGGCCCTGAATGGCCCGGGTGGCGGCCCGGGCCACCTCACCGGTGCATGTCCTTCACGGCCACTCTGAGACGGGACAACGGGCCTGAGTCACCACCGCTCTCTTCCTACCAAGAACTCCGCGGTGGAGGATAGTCGGCCGAACCCGCAGCATGGTCAGGCCGTCAGCGGCGCCCGTCGCCGATCTCCCGCAGTCGCCGGGCGAACTCGGAGCCGGGGATCTCGGCGGCCACGGCGAGCGCATCGTCGAACCGGTCGACGTCCCGCAGCTCGGCGAGCTGCTCGACGCGGTAGCCGAGCGCGGCCAGGCGGCGCAGCTGGGCGGCGTGGGTCTGCGCCATGCTCATGGGAACGCCGAGGAAGGCGGCGGGGTCGGGGCGGCGCAGCCCGACTGCCCACCAGCCGCCGTCGGTCGCCCGTCCGAGCACCGCATCGACACCCGGGGTCGTGAGCGCCTCCACCGCCTCGCCGAGCAGGGTCGGCGTGACCTGGGGGGTGTCCATCCCGATCAGCAGCGACGGCGCACCGGCGTCCTCGAAGGCAGCCCCGAGGCGCTCGTCCAGGCCGGCGCCCCGCTGTGGGAGGACCTGGAAGCCATCCGGCATCCACGCCCCGGGCTCGCCGTCGAGCACCAGCACCCGCCGGGACGCAGGCGTGACAGCCACCGCTTGGAGGGTGCAGGCCAGGGCGGCTTCGGCCAGCCACGCCGCCTCCTCGGGCGAGCACGGAGGAGACAGGCGGGTCTTGCTCCGACCGGCCACCGGTGCCTTGGCGATGACAAGGAGCTGGACGTCACTCACGCAACACCGCGCCCATGTCGCGCAGCGCCTGGAGGGTGCCGGTCACCGTGCCCGTGACCTTCGAGCGGCCCGAGCGGGCGCGGTACCGGACCGGGACTTCGGTGATGCGCCAGTCGTCGGCCATCGCCTTGATCACCATCTCGAGTGGCCAGCCGAAGCGCCGGTCGGAGATCTCCAGCTCCAGCAGGCGAGCTCGGTGAGCGACACGCATCGGTCCCAGGTCCCGTAGGCGAACGCCCGTGCGACGCCGGAGCTCGAGGCAGAGGGCCCGGTTGGCCAGCCGGGCGTGGACAGGCCAAGCCCCGCGGTCGGCCATGCGAGAGCCGAGGACGAGGTCAGCGCTGCCGTCGAGCACGGGGCCGGCGACCTCGGGCAGGTCGGCAGGATCGAGAGAGCCGTCGCAATCCATGAAGCACACCAGGTCGTCGTCCGCGGCGCACAGGCCGGCGAAACAGGCGGCGCCGAAGCCAGGCGTCGGCTCGACGACGACGCGCGCACCGAGCCGGGCAGCCAATGCGCCCGAGCCGTCGGTGGAGCCGTTGTCCACGACGATCGGCTCGTAGCCGGCCGGCATGCGCTCCAGGACCCATGGGATCGCTTCGCTCTCGTTCAACACGGGCAACACCACGTCGGGCATCGGGTCATCCTGGCCAGAGCCAGAGCGCCGGAGCGAGTCGGGCCACAGTGCAGCGTGCAACGCGGCCGCGGATCCGTTGCAACGACCGCACCGCTGAGACGTGCTCGCACGCGAGAGAGGCACCAGCGGACTCAGCCCGCTGGTGCCTCTTCCCGGTGATCACTACGACTGAGGAACTACGACTGCGGAACCGGCTCGCCGGT
>JAHWJR010000182.1 GCA_019348335.1 Actinomycetota bacterium | reverse complement strand
GAGGACGATCACCGGCGCTGGCTCACCGAGGCCGGCTACGGCTCCGTCGAGGCGCAACGACTCCCTCGACGCCCGGAGTGGCTGGTGTTCGCCACGCCGATCGACCACCGGCGGCATTGACGCAGGATCTCGATGAAGAGCAGCGAGCCCGAGCGTTCGACGCGCTCCGTCACACGACGCCGACCACGAGACCGACGACGGCGTGTGTTCGGGTCTGCCGCCTGGTTGGTGACCGCACACGTTCCAGGGCGGCCTGCCTGAGGGGCCGACGCAGAACTACTTGGACCCACCGGGTGTAGTTGACCTGCCGGGTTCTCCACAAGACCGCTCAAGTAGTTCTGCGCCGGCCCCTGAGGAACCGGTCAGCTCAGGCTGGCGGTCACCCGGATGTCGACGTTGCCCCTGAGGGCATTCGACACCGGGCAGGACTGCTCGGCGGCGGCCAGGGCCTCGTCGAAGGCCGCCCGGTCGGCGCCGGGCACCGTTGCGGTCACGTCGATCACCATGGTGGTGACCTTCCCGTCGACGAAGGTGCACGTTGCGTCGGCCTGGAGTCGTCCCGGCGCATGGCCCCGGGTGCTCAACTCGTTGGACAGCGCCATGCAGAAGCACGCGGAGTGGGCGGCGGCGATGAGCTCTTCCGGGCTCGTCTTGCCCTCCGGGGACTCGGTTCTCGCGGCCCAGGTCACGCCGGCGTCGGAGAACAGCCCACTGCTGTCCGCTGAGACGGTCCCGCGCCCTTCGAAGAGGTTGCCCTGCCACTCGGCACTTGCGCTGCGGTCAGCCATGGCCGCTTCCTAGCCCTTCCCGCCGCCGAGGAAACGCGTCCCGGCGACGGGGCATCATGGCGTCACGACGACGGGAGGGGCCCGATGGCCAGCGCGGCGGTGAACGGGACGGTCCTGCACTACGAAGCTCTGGGTGACGGCGCCTCGTGTGTCGTCGTGCCGGGGTGGCCGGGCGTGGACCATACCTACCTGCGTCCCGGCCTGGAGCGGCTGGCGGGACGGCTCCGGCTCGTCTTCTACGACCAGCGGGGCCACGGCCGGTCCGCCCGGCCGGCGCCCGAACCGCTGTCGCTGGAGCAGCTGGCGGACGACGCCGGCGCCTTGGCGGCGTACCTCGGCGCCGAGCGGACGCTGGCACTCGGCCACTACCACGGAGCGTCGGTGGCTCTCGAGCTTGCCCTGCGCCACCCCTCGCGCGTCGCCGGTCTGGTCCTGGTGGCGGCGACCCCGGGACAGCTCGGGTCCAGCGAGAGCCTCGCCGACACCCTGGATGCCACGCCCACGCCGCCCGAGGTCCAGGTCCTCCAGCGGGTGCCGCCGGCCAGCGACGCCGAGCTCGAGGCCACCATGCACGCGCTGGCCCCGTTCCTCTTTCACGACACCGGCCAGAGCGACCCCCGCCAAGTGTTCGCCGGCGCGGGGTTCGACGCCCGCACGGCGGTGCAGGTGATGCAGCCCCTCCACTGGTGGAGCGCCGTCGAGCGCCTCGGTGACGTGCGGGTACCCGTGCTGCTGCTGACCGGTCGCCACGACGTGTTCTGCCCACCGTCGGAGGCGGAGCGCATCCGGCGCAAGGTGCCCCATGCCGACCTGGTCGTCCTCGAGCACAGCGGGCACCTGCCGTGGGTGGAGGAGCCCGACGCCTTCGATGCCGCCGTCCACGACTGGCTCGCGGGGCTGCCGGCGTGACGTCTCCGCTCGGGCGCCCGTTGCTGATCGTCAACCAGCAGGCGGGCCGGCGCAAGGTCGAGGCCGTGGTCCGCCGCCTCGAGGGCGCACTGGCGGGGCACGGCATGGACTACGACGTCTGCACGACCGGTGGGCCCGGCCACGCCAGCCACCTGGCGCGGGAGCGGTTGGAGGAGGGCGGCCGCTTCCTGGTGGCCGTGGGAGGCGACGGAACGGTGCACGAGGTGGTGAACGGGATGTTCGTCGACGGTCGGACGATCGTGCCCGAGCCCGTGCTCGGCGTCGTGGCCGCCGGCTCGGGCTGCGATTTCGTCCGGACCTTCGGACTGCCGACGGCCCCCGCCGAGGCGGCCGCTCGCCTCGCCGGCGCCGAGACCCGCTCCCTCGACCTGGCCAGGATCGGTTACGTCGACGCTCACGGCTCCAGCCGCACCCGCCACTTCGCCAACATCGCCGAGGCGGGGCTGGGCGGGTCGACGGCGGCGCGGGCGGGCGGGCTGCCTCGGCTCCTCGGACCCAGTCGCTACTTCTTCGCCTTCTGGGCGACCCTGCCGTCCTACCACCCGGGCACCATGCGGATCGAGGTCGACGGCGAGGTGGCCCACGAAGGGCGGACGGTGAACGTCGTCGTCGCCAACGGCCGGTTCTTCGGGGGCGGGATGCACATCTCACCGAAGTCCGACCCCAGCGACGGGACGCTGGAGCTGCTGGTCTTCACCGGGCGCAAGACCGACTCGTTCACCATGCTCCCCAAGGTCTACCGGGGCCGCCACGTGCCCCACCCGAGCATCCTCGAGCTCCGGGGACGCTGCATCCGACTCGAGTCGGAGCAGCCGTTCAGCATCGAAGCCGACGGCGAGATCCTGGGGACGACACCCGCCACCGTGGAGGTGCTTCCGTCGCCCGTCCGGCTCAAAGTATGAGCGAGGGGCAGATTTCAAGGCGGTGGAGGAGTAGTGTGCCCGCCGTGGCCGGGGGGGCACGGGGGTGATCAACGCGGCGAGCCGCTGGTTCGACGACCGGCTGGGAGCGTCGCGCTTCGCCAAGACGACGCTCAACAAGATCTTCCCCGACCACTGGTCGTTCCTCCTCGGGGAGTTCGCCCTCTACTCGTTCGTCATCATCGTCCTCACCGGGGTCTTCCTGACCTTCTTCTTCGAGGCCAGCACCGAGGAGGTGATCTACGAGGGCAGTTACGCCCCCCTGCGGGGGGAGGCCATGAGCGCGGCGTTCCGCTCGACGCTCGACCTCAGCTTCGATGTGCGGGCCGGCCTGGTCATGCGCCAGATGCACCACTGGGCCGCCCTGGTGTTCCTTGCCGCCATCATCGCCCACCTCTGTCGCGTGTTCTTCACCGGCGCCTTCCGCCGGCCGCGGGAGCTGAACTGGATGGTGGGCGTCACCCTGCTGCTGCTGGCGGTGCTCAACGGCTTCACCGGCTACTCGCTGCCCGACGACCTGCTGTCCGGAACCGGATTGCGCATCTTCTACTCGATCTTCCTGGCGGTGCCGGTGATCGGGACGTGGCTGGCCTTCCTTCTCTTCGGCGGCGAGTTCCCCGCCCACGACATCATCGGTCGGCTGTTCGTGATGCACGTGCTGCTGGTACCGGCGGCCATCGTCGGGCTCATCGTGGCCCACATGGGCATCATGTGGCGCCAGAAGCACACCCACTTCCCCGGTCGGGGCCGCACCGACCGCAACGTGGCCGGCATTCGCCTGTGGCCCACGTACGTGGTGAAGACCTCAGGGGTGTTCGTGCTCGTGACCGCCGTGCTGGCCGGGATGGGTGGCCTGATCCAGATCAACCCGGTGTGGCTCTACGGCCCCTTCGAGGCCGCCGACGTCACCACCGCGGCTCAACCCGACTGGTACATCGGGTGGCTGGAGGGCGCCCTCCGTCTGTTTCCCCCCTGGGACTTCACCCTGTTCGGCTACACCGTCTCAGAGGTGCTGATCCCCGGGATCGTGCTCCCGACCGTCACCTTCGTCCTTCTCTACGCCTGGCCGTTCCTCGAGCGCCGTCTCACCGGTGAGCGGGACGAGCACCACGTGCTCGACCGGCCCCGGGACCGGCCCGTGCGCACCGCCATCGGCGTGGGCGTGCTGACCTTCTACGGCGTGCTGTTGCTGGCCGGAGGCGACGACATCATCGCCCAGAAGCTCGACGTGGCCATCGTCCCCGTGGTCTGGGCCTTCCGGATCCTCCTCTTCGTGCTCCCCCTGCTGGCCGCCGTGTTCACCTGGAAGCTGTGCCGGGACCTGGCCGCCGACGACCCCCTGACCGAGGCGGAGACCGAGGCCCAGACCGAAGCCGAGGGCGGGGAGATGGCGGCGGCGGAGGAGCCGACGCCGGCGTAAGCAGCCGGAGGCCCGTACCGGGTCAGTCCAGCTGGAGGAGGTAGGCCGCCATGTTGCGGGCCTCCTCGGCATTGACGCCGAGGTCGGGCATGGCCGTCCCGGGCTCCACCCGTTGGGGGTCCTGGATCCAGCGGGCGAGGTTGTCGGGCGTGTTGGCCAGCTGGCCGGC
>JAHWJR010000031.1:11005-14494 GCA_019348335.1 Actinomycetota bacterium | reverse complement strand
CAGCACGGTGTGCTTGACCAGCTCGTAGTAGCCGTCGCCGACCACGGCGATGACGACCTGGCTGGCTGCCGTGGCGCCGAGGAGGAAGCAGACGGCCCCCAACGCCCGGGCATCGCGCTGCGACGAGCGCCGGAACAAGGCGACGGCACCACCGACCATTGCCGCCAGCCACGCGACCGGCAACAGCGGCCAGCTGACCGGGCGGAGCAAGCCGATCAGCCGCTCGGTGGGGTTCGGCCGGATGGCGAGGATTTCGCCGTTCGGACGGGGCACCGGGTAGTTCGAAAGGTAGGTGGTTCGCAGCTGGGCCACGGCCTCCGCACTGGCCTGTAGTAAGGGCGGCCAGTGATGCGGGTGGGTGGCGAGGTACACCAGCAGCTCCCGCCGGCCCACGACCCGCACGAACTCCCGGTACTGAGGGTCCTCGGCCTTGCCGGCAGCCGCTGGGTCGAAGTACCCGGTGCCGCGGTAGCGCACGAGATCATCCGACACGCCCAATGAGCGCAGGACGGACCGCGGATCCGGCGAGTCGACGAGCAGGGTGTGAAACACCAGATTGTGGTTGTTGCCCTCGAGAAAGAACGTCGGCTGTTGCAGCAGGTTCCCCGCCGCCGTGGCAACAAGCACCGCACCGGCGGCTGCGGCCACGATGCGGCCCCTCCACGGCCCCGAAAGAGCCCTCGCCTCCACCGTTCTCGAGAGCAGGACGGGCACGACGAGAAAGGCAAACACGAAGGTCTGGGACTTGGCCAAGATCAGGAACGCCGTGGCCAACGTCACGACCACGAGTGGCACCCACGGGCTCCCCGGGGCTCGGACATACCAAGCCGTGGCTGCCACCACCGCGAGGAGCCCGAGGAAGGTCGCTGGCTCACTGAACGGGGAGACGAAGTAGGTCACGAAGGTGACATCGGCGAGCATGACGCCAGCCACCACGACCGTGACCACCCGAGCGCGGCGGCGCCCGGGGAGGGCGACATACAGCGCGGCGAGGAGCAGCCCGAACAGCGCCGAATGCAGGATTCCCAGGGCACGGAGGTCGAAGCCTGATTCGTAGCGCACCCGGTAGATCCACACCGCCGGCCGGACCAACCATTGCTGCGACGACAGGTACGCCAGCCCCGCCGGGCAATCGACGGGCACCGAGGCGTAGTGGAGCACGAGAGGGTCGGCGAGCACGTCCGCCGCCTTCTCCAAGCGGAAGTGGCACATCAGCCGGAAGCCGTCGCCGTTGTCTGCCAGGCCGATGTCTTGACCCCAGAACAGCTGGAGCAGGGCTGCGAGCACTCCCAGTAGGCCGAGGGATGCCGCCACGATCGGTTCCCCCAGGCGTCGATGCGGTGAGCCGTTCTGGAGACGGGGGTTTGGTGACGTGACGTCTCGCTTCCGCATCTGGTCGTTGGTTCCCGGAAGTGGCTGCCGGCGGGCACCGAACAGCCGTCCGAGGCCGGAGAGACGCTGCGACTCTACCGTCGCCGCGCATCCGCAAGCCGGGCAACTGCCGAGTAAGGGCGTTTTGTAGCGTCCCCGAGCATCAACTACGGTCTGCCCGAAATCGCACCCCGCGGCGGTGGTGCAGGGCCGTCGCCGGCGTCCGGGCAACCCTCCTCGCCCTGTGAGAACCGCGCAAGGTAGCAGCATCGCCAGGATGTCTCGCGACAGACGCCACCGTCTGACCGCCTGGTTCACTGCCCACCCGGAACGCCTCGCCGACCGTGGGGGTGGATGACAGTGACAGGCCACGGAACCGGAATCGAGGGACAACGTGAGACGGTCTTGAAACAGCGCCCAGAGCTGGCCGACACGGCCCGGGAAGAAGGGGTCGAGCGCGTCAACGGGCGCTCGACGCGCCTGTTGCCGCTCATTCGGAACGGATGGGGGGCACATCCCGCCCGACTCCGCCTGCAACCCGATGTCGTGGCGGTGATCGGTCTCGTCGCGGGCCTCGCCTTCTTGTGGGGTCGGGGGTCGGGCGCGTGGTTCTGGTTGGACGAGGGGATCGCCGTCGGCATCTCCTCGCACCCCATCGGGAGCATCCCGGACCTGCTGCGACAGGACGGCTCCCCGCCGCTCTACTACGCGCTTCTCCACGTGTGGATGTCCCTCTTCGGATCGTCGGAGGGCGCCACCCACCTCCTGTCGCTGATCTTCGCCCTGGCCACGGTGCCGACCGCTCTGTGGGCTGGCTGGAGCCTGTTCGGGCGTCGAGCGGGCTGGATGTGCGCTCTCGTGGCCAGCGTGAACCCGTTCATCGCGTACTACGCCAACGAGACGCGCATGTACTCGCTGGTGGTCCTGCTCACGCTCTTCGTCGTCGCAACGTTCGCCCATGGCTTCGTCTTCCGTCGCCGTGGGCACCTCATCGGGTTCGCCGCGTCCCTCGTGCTGCTGTTCTACACCCACAACTGGGGCCTGCTGGTGGGCGTGGGATGTGCCGTCGCCTTCGTCGCCTTGCTCATCCTTGCCAACGGAACCGAGCGGCGGAGGACGCTGCGCGACGGCGCCATGGCGTTCGGGGCCGTCGGCCTGTTGTACCTGCCGTGGTTGCCGACGCTGCTGTACCAGCATGCAGCGCAGCTCCAGCCCTGGGCCCAGAAGCCCACCCTGTTCCTGATTCGCAACGAGGTGGCGGGACTGGTGGGCGGCGTGGAGGGCGCCGTGGCGCTCGGCGTCGGGGCGGGAGTGGGCCTGGCGACGATGCTGCGCTGGCCGTGGAACCGTGAGGGCCTGGCCCTGTTCGGCATGGCGGTCGTGCCGATCATCGTCGTCGCCGGCGCCTGGGCCACCTCGCTCTTCGCCTACCGGTACCTCGCCGTCGTCGTGGCCCCCCTGATACTCCTCGCCGGGGCCGGGCTGGCCAGGGGCGGCCGGACGGGAGTGGCGGCACTCGCCGTGGTCGCGTTCTTGACCGCGCCCATCGCGGTCAGAACACCTCCCTATCAGAAGAGCAACGCCAAGGCGGCGACCGCGCAGGTGGCTTCCGTCCTGCAGCCGGGTGACGTGGTTCTCTCCCCGGATCCGCAGTTGCCGCCCCTTCTGTCCCACTACCTTCCGACGGGCCTCCGCTACTTCACCACCGCCGGCCCTGTGCCTGACGAGCGAGTCGTCGACTGGCGCGGCATCGTGGAGCGACTACAGGACGGCGACCCCACGCGCACCCTGCCGGCCGTGCTCGACGAGCTTCCTCCCGGCGCGCACGCCGTTCTTCTGTGCCCGCCCACCGGTTCGCCCGACATCGCCACGCTGAGACAGCGGGTGGCAAGCCCCTTCGGGTCCGACGCCGTCCCGCGTACAGCCATCGGTGGCCTCGGAGGAGAAGACCAGGGCGACGGGTCGTCGGCCGACGTGGCCATCGCACCCGAGGAGATCACGCTGTTCCACCGGCTGATCGGCCGCCGCTGCGACGAGACCGCCTTGCTCGTGCTCGAGCACCCTCGACTTCGCCTGGACAAGAAGATCGAGCCCTTGACCGGGATCACGTGGACTCCG
>JAHWJR010000031.1:0-10905 GCA_019348335.1 Actinomycetota bacterium | reverse complement strand
GCCCCCGGGACGGACCACCGGGGGCTCGCCCGTCATGGTGGCCCGGCGCGCTCGTCGTCGTGGTCGCGTTCGTCGTCTCCAGGGTGGTCGTCGCCGCCGCCGGCGTGCAGTTCGACACCGACCCTCTGGTCAGCGGCTTCCAGGTGCTCGAGCTCACTGAGCTCCGCGACAACCTCTTCGGGAGCCTGACTCACCTCCACGCTCAGCCCCCGCTGTTCAACCTCTTCATCGGGTTGGTGCTTCGTTTGCCACAAGCCTGGGAGCAGCCTGTGTTCCGCCTGGTCTACCTGGGCGCCGGGCTTTCGCTGGCGCTGACCATCTTCACTGTGCTGGTTCGCCTGGGCCTCCGACGCTCCCTGGCCGTGCTGCTCACCCTCGTCGTGACGCTGAGCCCGGCCAACATCCTCTTCGAGAACTGGGCGCACTACGACTACCTCGTCGTGCTGCTCCTGTGCCTGTCGGTCCTCGCCCTGCAACGCTACGAGGACGACCATCGCCTTCGGCACGTCGCCGTGTTCTTCGGCCTGATCGGTGTGCTGGTCCTGACGAGGAGCATGTTTCAGCTGGTCTGGTTCCTCGCCTGGACCGCCGTGCTGGTGGTACATCGCCGACGCGCCGACTGGAAGCACGTAGCCATCGTCGCATCAGTGCCCCTGCTGGCCATCGTCGCCGTTTACGCCAACACCTTCCGCGTCGCTGGTTCGTTCACGTCCAGCACCTCGCTGGGCATAAGCCTGGCGAAGATCACGACCTTCCAGCTCCCGGAGGCCGAGCGCCGGGCCATGGTCGACCAGGGTGCGCTCTCACCGCTCGCCTTGGTCCCCCCGCAGGCGCCGGTTCCCGGCTATGCAGGAGTGGTCCCGCCGGCGCCCACGACGGGCGTTCCGGTGCTCGACGAGGAGGTGAAGACCTTCGCCGACGGAACGACCCGGACCAACTACAACAACCTCCTCTACGCGGAGGTGTCCGAGGCGTACCTCGACGACGCGGTGCGCACACTCCGTACGCGTCCCGACGCTTACGCCCGTGGCGTGGCCACCGCGACGGAGTTGTTCTTTCGACCGCCCAGCGACTTCTTCACTCTGCGCGAGAACCGTACGCACATCGCCGAGTACAACCGGCTGTACAACCACCTTTTCTATGGTGTCGTGGCCAGCGGAGACCCCATTTCGGGCTTCCCGGACGTGGCTCAGCAGTACCGGCAGGGGCCGCCTCGAACCGGGTGGTTGTCGGTTGTGCTCTATGTCGTCGCGCTGGTCGGCGGAGCGATCGAGCTGTGCCGCAGGCGCGGTCGCCGACGTCCTGGCCACAGCTCCCTCCTGCTGGGCTTCCTCTGGTCGACGGTCGCCTACGTCGTCGCCGTGAGCAACCTCCTCGAGGTCGGAGAGAACGATCGCTTCCGCCTGTACACAGAACCGCTGGTCTTGTTGCTGGTCGTCGCCCTGGCCGTCCGCTGGCTGGCTGGCTCGGCGACGGGAGCGGGACAGCTGCCACGAAGAGGGCGAAGTGCTGGGCTTCGACCATGCGATCGAGATGAAGCCGTGTGGGGGAAAAAGCCTGGCTCCGCCGCCGGAGGCAGGCCGGCGCTAGGGTCTCCACAAGATCGACAGGGAGCGGGTGGTCGTGGCCAAGGTACTGGTGACGGGGGCGGCGGGGTTCGTGGGTCGGCACCTGGTGCGTCGGCTCCTCGAACGTGGCGACGAGGTGCACGCAGTCGACAGCCTGGCACCGCTGACTGGAGCGATCGACCCGGCGGCCGGCTGGCCCTTCTTCGAGCCCCGCGACCATCCGCAGTTCAACTTCACGCCGGTTGACTGCCGCCAGTTCTTCCAGGAGCGCCTCGACGACGACTTCGACTACGCGTTCCACCTGGCGGCAATCGTGGGCGGGCGCGCGGTGATCGAGGCCAACCCGCTCGCCGTGGCAGACGACTTGGGGATCGACGCCGCGTACTGGCAGTGGGCAGCCAGGACCCGCCCGGCCAAGTCGGTGTGCTTCAGTTCCAGCGCCGCCTACCCCATCGGCCTCCAGCGGCCCGAGAACTACGTGCTTCTCAAAGAGGAGCTCATCAGCTTCGAGGGCGATGCACCGACGTTCGGCGTGCCGGACCTCTCCTATGGGTGGGCCAAGCTGACCCATGAGTACCTCGGGCGGCTCGCCTACCAACGTCATGGCCTGCGGTCAGTCACCTATCGACCGTTCTCCGGCTACGGCGAGGACCAGGATCTCACCTATCCCTTCCCGAGCATCTGCCTGCGGGCCATGCAGCATCGGCGGGCACCCGAGCTGGTGGTGTGGGGAAGCGGCGAGCAGATGCGTGACTTCATCCACATCGACGACTGCGTCCGCGGCGTTTTGCTGACGATGGACAAGATCGATGACGGCAGTGCTCTCAACCTGTCAACCGGCATCTTCACCAGCATGAAGGCGTTGGCGGCCGAGGCGGCAGCGGCCTGCGGCTACGAGCCACGTGTCGTCGGCATGTCCGACAAGCCGGAGGGCGTCTTCGCCCGGGGCGGGGACACCACCAAGCAACGTGCCTTCGGCTTCTCGCCGTGCATCCCGCTCAAGGAAGGCATCAGTCGGACGCTCGAGCACCTCGAGGGCACCTCAGCCTGACCACTACGGCCGCGGCCACCGCGGTCAGAAGTGGCTGCGGTACCGGTCGAAGGCGGCTCGCGACTCCCGAGGAAGGAAGCGGAGCAAGGCCTCGGGGTCGTCGGCCACCGCCTCGACGATGGCCAAGTTGTTCTCGTACCCGAGATATTCGCGCTTCATGTCGACCACGAGGTCGTGCGGGTTGCGCTCTTGGAACACCGAAGGCTTGCCGTAGACGACTCGCGCCCCCTTGCCCTGGAGGTAGTAAGAGGCCCAGATGTCGTCCATGCGGCCGACGTGGGGGAACAGGAAGTAATCGGGAAGCCAGCGAGCGGAGAGAAAGGTGTTCTGCGAATTGAACGGGCCGATGCCGTCGGACGCCATGGGGAAGCAGTTGGGATCGAACCGGCAGTCGGGAGCGAACTGCATCCGGCAGATAGCATCGATGTCGGGGTCGCCGTCCCAGAAGTCGGCCTGGACGTCAGCTCGGACCATCGTGCGGGTGCTGTCGGAGTAGTCGCGGCGCGGAAGCAGCTGCAGTGGATAGCCTCGGTGCCACAGCTGCGGGTGGTTGGTAGCGCCGACTGGGTCGAAAGCCGGGAGCCCGGCGCGGTAGACAGTGGCCTCCACCTCCCGGCCGAGCAGCAGATCGCTACCCCAGCCCTCGTACGGGATGTTGTCGTCGTCGACCACGGCAACGATCTCGGCACCCATCTGGTGGGCGACCAGCAACCCGAAGTTGCGACGCTGGATGCAGTTCCAGCCGATCAGGTCGGACAGCTCCTTGTCGATCTTCTCCTGGTCGGCGACGCCGATGTACGTACCGTGCTGAAGCCGGTAGTCATCGGGGGTCTTGCGGTCACCGATCACCACCAGTTCCCATCCGGGAAGGGCGTCGAAGAGCTCCACCGCTTTGGTAGGCGCATTGATGGTGGTGGTGACGATGACGTTGGTCACGAGGGAGCCTCCTCAAACGGGGCGGTCCGCGCGGAGCAAGCGCTCGGGCGTGGCGAAGCGAGTGCGCACGAGGATCGTCAGATAGCGGGCCTGCGTGGAAAGTGAGTTCTGGGACTGGCCTTCCTGGCGCGCGGTCCATCGGGTGGGCACCTCGAAGACCTCCACGCCCAGCCGCAGCGGCTTGAGCAGCGTCTCGAGGAGGAACTCATGGCGTAGCCCCTCCCAACTGATGGCCCGAAGGAGAGCGGCCGGAAAGAGCCGAAAGCCGTAGGTGGCGTCGGTCAGCTGTGTGCGGTAGATCACCGAGGTGAGACGTTGGAAGACCCAGTTGAGGCCCACTCGGAGGCGCCCGTAACCCGAGAACCCACCGCTCGATGTCCAACGGGAGGCGGTCACCATGGCATTGGGGTGCTCCTTGGCGACCTGGATCAAGCGGGGCACGGTGGCCGGATCGGTCTCGAGGTCGCTGGCCATCATCACGACGTGGCTGCCGACAGCGAGCTCGAACGCCTCCCGCATGGCGCCGCCGAGGAACGGCAGGCGCTGATGATGGAGCCGCACCCGGTTGGCGGCATCGGCCTGGAGGCGGTGGCATCGCTTGAGGCTTTCGGACGACGTCCGGTCGCACACCACGATCAGCATCTCGGCGATGTCGGCTTCGCTGGTCTCACGCAGGCGCCGGACCGTCTCTTCCAGCGCATCCGTCTCGGTCACCACCGGCAGGACGATGGTGGCCCCCTCGAACACCGGCGTGGAGGCAAGGACGGCGGGCACCCAGGACAGCGTAGTTGCTGACCGCGGGGCGACGGGTGCCGGCGGCCGTCACGACTCGGGGTTCATCAACGTTGGACTCCCGTCCACAGTATGGGCAGTCACAGTGCTTCATCCCCGATCGTTGCTCAGGACAGCCAGTTCGTTAACCTGGCACTTCAGTCGAACGTTCGGAGTCCGATGTCGGCACGCCCTGTCAGCCGACGCACGCGCTCCCTCTCTACGCGAGGTGCTCTGTGACAACCAGTCCTGTCCAGGCCGGCCGACCGGAGGTCGTTGTCATTGGTGCCGGCCCCGCCGGTCTCTCCGCCGCCTACGTACTCAGCAAGCACGATGTCGCCGTCACAGTGCTCGAAGGCGATGCCATGGTGGGCGGCATCAGCCGCACCGCCGAGCGGGAGGGCTGGCGATTCGATATCGGTGGCCACCGCTTCTTCACGAAGGTCCCCGAGGTAGAAGCCCTTTGGCACGAGATCCTTCCCGACGAGGACTTCATGATGCGTCCGCGCATGTCGCGGATCTTCTACAAGGGGAAGCTGTACGACTATCCATTGAAGGCGTCGAATGCGCTGAAGAACCTCGGCCTTCTTCAGGCCGTGCTCTGCGTTCTCTCCTACGCGTGGGTGCGCGTGCACCCGCCCAAGGACCAGTCGAACTTCGAGGGCTGGACCGCGGCGCGCTTCGGCTGGCGGCTCTACCGGATCTTCTTCAAGACCTACACCGAGAAGCTGTGGGGCATGAAGGCGACCGAGATCCAGGCCGACTGGGCGGCGCAGCGCATCAAGAACCTCAATCTGTCCAACGCTGTCCTCAACGCGCTGATACCGAAGCGCAACCAGAAGGACATCACATCGCTCATCGAAGAGTTCCAGTACCCCAAGTACGGGCCCGGGATGATGTGGGAGGCGGCCGGGCAAAAGGTCGTCTCCCAGGGCGGCAGGGTCGTGCTCGAGGAGAAGGTTCGAACCGTCCACCGCGAACCCGGCAAGGGCGCGGTGGCCGTGACCACGCAGGTCACGGGTGGTTACGGCCCTGGGGCAGGCGCACCTGAGGCCAGGCGAACCGACCTCGGACAGGAGCACCGCTACGCGGCCGACCACGTGATCTCCTCGATGGCGCTGCCCTCGCTGGTCCTCTCTATGGACCCGCCGGCACCAGCGCCCGTCCAGGACGCGGCGCGCGCCTTGAAGTTTCGCGACTTCCTCACCGTGGCCCTGGTCGTGCCCGAGGAGCGCGGATTCCCCGACAACTGGATCTACATCCACTCCCCAGAGGTGAACGTGGGCCGCATTCAGAACTACGGCTCGTGGTCGCCGTATCTCGTCAAGGAGGGGCGCACGTGCCTCGGCCTCGAGTACTTCGTCACGGTGGGCGATCGGCTGTGGACCATGGACGACGGTGAGCTGATCGCCCTGGCGAAGCGGGAGCTCGCGGACCTCGGACTGGTACAGGAGCATGACGTCGAGCGAGGCTTCGTCGTGCGGATGCCCAAGGCCTATCCGATCTACGACGAAACCTACGCCGCTGCCGTCGAGACCATCCGCAAGTGGATGGACGCCGAGGTCCCCAACGTGCACCCCGTCGGCCGCAACGGCATGCACCGCTACAACAACCAGGACCACTCGATGCTCACCGCGATGCTGACGGCGGAGAACATCGTCACCGGTTCCCGGCACGACGTGTGGACGGTCAACGTCGAGGCCGACTACCACGAGCAAGGTCCGAAGCCGACCACGTTGGTGGCTGGCAACGATGAGGCGGCGCCCCCCACCGGCTCGACGGAGACCGGGAACAAGCGGCCCGTCGGGTGAGAGTTGCCCCGGTGCGGAGAGCTTCGCCACCGTCAGACGACGCGGACCCCGGCCCCGGCCGAAATCGTTTCCTGCGCCGCCCGGTGGCGCCTCTGCTGGTCTCCATCGCGCTGGGTCTGTTGCTCCTCGCGTGGGCGGGCAGCAATCCGCCCGGGTTCGCTCCTGACGAGCAGGTGCACCAGGTCAAGGCCATCGGCGCCGGGACCGGGCAGTGGCGGGGCGACCCGGGACAGCTCCCGGTGCTCGCCTTTGGCGACGGCCCCGGAAAGGAGACCCGGGAGGCGTGGATCAACGCCGCAACCCGCGCGTTCGACCTGCCAGAGGGGCTCGACCCGTACACCTCGGGGTATCCCTGCCAGCTGTTCGAGAACGACAAACCAGTGACCTGCCTGAACGGCGACCGGCCCCGTGCGCCGGCGGTCGAGGGGGCGGTCGCCTACGTCGGCACCTACGTGCCCTACCTGTACGCGATATCGGGCGTCGTCATGGTGCAGATGGACGAGGCACGGGAGGCGCTGTACGCGGGCCGCACGGTCAATGCCGTGCTGGTGGCGGCACTGCTCTCACTGGCGTGCCTGGCAGCCTGGGACCGCAACGCCGGGCTGCTTTCGGTCTCGGGAGTCCTGCTCGCAGCGACCCCGACGACGCTCTTCCTGGGGTCTGCCTTGGGTACCAACGGTCTCGAGATCTCCGCCAGTCTTTGCCTGCTGACGATCGCGCTGCGCAGCGGCCGCCCGGGGGAGGCCCCCTCGTGGGCCTGGCCCGGCGCGGCGTTCGCCGGCCTGCTACTGGCGACCTCGCGGTCGACAGGACCGGCTTGGGTCGTCGTCGCCGGGGCGATCGCTGTCTACCAGGTCGGTCCTCGGGGCGCCTGGCGCGCCGTCGCCGCACGGCCCCGGCGCGCGCTGCCGGCGCTCGCGGTCATCGCAGCCGGTCTCCTCGCCACCGCGGCGTGGGAAGTCCTGTACCAGCCGCACCCCGGCGTCGACCTCGCCGTCGCTCGGGAAGGGCTGCGGCAGCTGCCGTCCGACGTGACGGTGTGGGCACACCAGTGGGTCGGCATCTTCGGCTGGTCGAGCCTCTCCATGCCGAAGTGGTCCACGAGCCTGTGGCTTGTGGCCGTCGTCGCGCTGGTTTCCGTTGCCCTCGCGGTTGCCTCGTCGGCGCAGCGGCGGTTACTCGCCCTCGTCCTCGCCGGCACGACAGTGCTGGGGATCGCGCTCGACGTCCTGGTGTTCCAGCAGACCCGCTTCCCGGTGTTCGGTCGGTACTTGCTGGCCTTGGTCGTGGTCGTGCCACTCGCCGCAGGTGAGGTCCTGACCCGGCAGTCATTCCGCATTCCTGCCCGCGTCCGGCGAGCGGCTCCACTGGGCCTCGCCGTCCTCGTGGCGACCGTCCACGTCGTCGCGCTGTGGGCGAACGCCCGTCGTTACGCGGTCGGCACGAGCGGCCCAGCGATGTTCATTGGGAGATCGCAGTGGGTTCCGCCAGGCGGCTGGCAGCCGTGGGCGGTGCTCATGCTGGCGGCGGCGGCGTCGCTCGTGGCGGCCGGTGTCCTGTCCGTCTCGCACCGGTCGCAGGACGCTCCCGAGGCGGACCGTGCCTGAGCTCGACCGCCGCACCCCAGGCCTCGGAGCCCTGCTGTGGCGTGCGCCGCGCCACCACGCACCCATGCTGGCCGTGCTCGTCGTGGGCGGGCTGGTCCGCCTGGGCACCATGGTCGCCTACCGGCCGGCCTTCGAGTTCGTCCAGGATTCATTCAGCTACCTCTACAACGCAGACCACCTGCAGCCCGACGTCATCCGGCCGATCGGTTACGCCGTGTTCTTGCGGTTCCTGAGCATCGCAGACCCGCACTTCCGCGTCGTCCCGCTGGCGCAACACCTGCTGGCGCTCGGTGCAGGAGTGCTCCTGTACGTCGTGCTGCGCCGGATGGGCGCCGGACGATGGCTCGGTGCCGCCGGTGCTGCGCCGCTCGTGCTCGACGGGTACCAGGTGGCAGTGGAGCACTTCGTGCTGAGCGAGACCCTCTTCGAGGCGTTGTTCGTCGCGGCCTTCGCCCTGCTCCTGTGGCGCGAGATGCCCGGCTGGCTGGCTGCCGGAGGTGCGGGCCTGCTCCTTGCTGCGACGGCGCTGACGAGGACGAACGGCGTGGTCCTGCTTGTTCCGGCGCTCGGGTACCTGCTCCTACGTCGGGTACGCCTGCAGGTCCTCGTCGCCTTGCTCGCCACGTGGACCTTGCCCCTCCTCGCCTACGTGGGGTGGTTCCACTCGCTGCACGGCAGCTACGGCATCGTGGCCTACGACGGCTACTTCCTCTACGGGCGGGTATCTCCCTTCGCCGACTGCACGCAGCTGGACCTCACCCCAGACGAGCTGCGGCTGTGCGACCCGCGTGCCCCCGCGGATCGCGAAGGCTCCGACTGGTACGTATGGAACCCGGATTCGCCACTGCGGGACCCGGAGATGCCGCAAGGGATCGACCGTGAGGCCGTGGCGCAATCTTTCGCTCTCAAGGCAATCGCGGCGCAGCCAGTGGACTACGTGCGCACCGTGGCGGGCGACTTGTGGCACTACGTGCAGCCGTTGCGGAGGACGGGACCGCGCGAGGGTCCGGCGGAGCTGCTGGAGTTCCCGACCTCGTTCCCGACCGGTCCGTGGTACCCGGCGATCCCGCCCAGCGACCCGTACCTCTGGAACTGGACCTGGCCGGGTGAGGTCGTCCAGTACTCGCGCATCCCTGCGAGTCATGGCTTCCACGACCGGCAGATCTCACCGGAGATCGAGCCGGGGCTCGCCCGCCCGCTACGCGCCTACCAGAAGCTCGTCCATGCCCCTGGCCCGTTCCTCGGGCTGTCCCTGCTGCTGGGCCTGGTGGCCGTCCGCCGTTTCCGGTCAGCACCTCGTCGGCTCGTCGGCGCAGCGGTCATGTTCAGCGTATCGGGCGTTCTCATGTGGCTGGTCCCGGCAGCCGCGTCCAGCTTCGACTACCGGTATTCGCTGCCCGTCCTCGCCTTGGCGCCGCCGGCTGCCGTCGCCGGTGTGCTGGCGCTCAGATCGGCTGGCGAGCCAGCGGACCGCCGAGGTCCCGCCGCGGCAGAGGAGAGCGGCTCGGGCCGCCCCGGTGCGGCCGATTGGCACGACGAGTCCAGCGAGGAGAGGGCCGCTCGTGTCGGTGGAGGCTGACGGCGCGGACCGGCGCGGCCATCGGCGCACCACGGAGGTACGCGCACGGAACCCACGGCAGAACGCCGCGCCGGAGAGCCACCAGTAGATCAGGGGTTAGGATGTCCGAATGCCGGGCCGCCTTCCCAATCCGTCCAACTCCACGTGTTCGTCGTACGGGGGTCAGAGGTGAGCTGTGTCCTGGTGACCGGCGGCGCGGGGTTCTTCGGCGACGTGCTCAAGCGGCGGCTGCTCGAGGACGGCTTCGACTGCGTGAGCATCGACCTCCAACCCGACCCCATGACCCATCCGCGGCTGCGCTCGGTCCAAGGCGACATCCGCGATGCCGGCTTGGTCGACGAGCTCTTCTCGCGACACCGCTTCGACGCCGTGTTCCACTGCGCCGCCATGCTGGCTCACGCGGTGAAGGACAAGGACTTCCTCTGGGGCTCCAACGTGGACGGGACCGCGGTCGTGGCCCGGCTGACGGCGAAGCACGGCGTGCCCAAGCTGGTCTTCATCTCGTCCAACTGCCTCTGGGCGAGGAGCTTCCACCGCCCCGTCGTCGAGCAGGACGAGCCGGAGCCGGTCGAGATCTACGGCAGGTCGAAGTGGGCCGCCGAGCGAGTCCTCGAGCGGCATTCCGACGACTTCGACTCCGTGGTCCTGCGGAGCCCGACCATCATCGACACCGGCCGGCTGGGCCTGCTCGCCATCCTCTTCGACTTCATCCGCGAGGGTCGCCGGGTGTGGGTGGTCGGCAAGGGCGACAACCGCTACCAGTTCGTCTACGCCCCCGATCTTGCCGACGCCTGCGTGCGCGCCCTCGGGGCGGCCGGGTCGACGTGCTACAACGTCGGTTCCGACGACGTGAAACCGCTGCGCGAGGTCTATGAGCACGTCATCGCCGAGGCTGGCACCGGCGCGAGGGTTGCCTCGCTTCCCGAGGCTCCGGTTCTGACCGCCATGCGGGTCGCAGGGGCCCTCAAGCTGTCCCCTCTCGGCCCCTACCACTGGCGCATGATCGCCGAGGACTTCATGTTCGACACCTCGAAGATAAAGGCAGAGCTGTCGTGGAAGCCGTCGCTGACCAACGAGGAGATGCTCGTCAAGGCCTACAAGGGCTACGCGCGCGACTTCGAGGAGATCCACAGCCGTACCGACGTGTCGGCGCATCGACAGCCGGCGAAGATGGGGGTCATCCGCCTCCTCAAGTGGCTGTCCTGAACGTCGGCGCCGGCGCCGGTCACCTGTCCTACTGAGGTGGCCGGCGGACGTTCGGCTTCCCTACGGGCCGCCGTCGACGCAACCCCGTTGCTGGGCGCACGCACCGGGATCGGCGCGTTCACCGCTGCCCTCCTCGAGCACCTCGCCGGTCGGCCCGAGGTGGAGGTGACGGCCTACGGCCTCACCTGGCGCGGGCGCCAGTCCCTGGCCGGCGCCGTGCCGGCCGGGGTGCGCACGAGCCACCGGCCGATGGCCGCCCGTCCGCTGCGGATGGCGTGGCAACGAGGGAACCGTCCTCCGATCGAGTGGTGGACCGGGCCGGTCGACGTCGTCCACGGCACCAACTTCGTGGTGCCCCCCACCGCCGGCGCAGCCG